>JAGXOB010000310.1 GCA_019894735.1 Promethearchaeota archaeon
CAAGAAGTGAGAACATTTAAGATTCTATTATTTTTTCAGTTTAGTAGATACCATGACTAAGTTGACGCATTTTTGTATGCACAAACTTTTAATGGGCAAATATAGCTTATTCAGAACAAAACTATTAAACGTATGAAGCATCTGAAAACAAATGATAGGGGGCTGTCGGCTAGTTTGGTCTAGGCTTGTAGACTTGGGCTCTATAGACCCCGGTTCAAATCCGGGCAGCCCCACCACTTAGGGCAACAAATTATTCTTATTCGCCTCTAGTATCGTTTCTATTGCATTCAGCTTTTGGTCTATACTCAATTTTTCTGTTTCTTTCTCTATGATGTTTTTCACACTCTTTTATTCGAACAAGCATCCAATCGTTATCTTCATAAACACATCCGCAAAGCAAGGTTTTAACAGGCAGTATCTACACCATCACAAGAGTTATTCAAATAAGCAATTAGTACTTATGTAAAATATCTACTTAGCGCTTGGTTGTACCGATGTACACCCGAATATGTAATGAGAACAAATTTTTATTAATATTTTAACCTTTACAGTTTTTGTTATTATGTATCTCTAATTTTTTATCATCACATTTATTTAGTCACTACTTAAAATTATCCTCAGAATTCCATGAATCCTTGGTTGTGAACATACTATCTTACTTTCTTGTGTGATAACCTTCTTTCTTTTAGAAAATTCAATAAATAAGTATAGATTTGCAAGGTCGTTTATTAGTTTGAGTGTTTTGTAAATTTAAAGAATGCAACTTAAAATAAGTATAGATTTGCAAGGTCGTTTATTAGTTTGAGTGTTTTGTAAATTTAAAGAATGCAACTTAAAAAGAAAGACACATCAATTCTGGAACAATTTAGATGTCCAACTGGTCTTCATGGCAGAACTGTTGCTGCATCGATGAATAAGAGTCATAGTGCCCTTTCAAAATGGGGTCTTAATAAAATAAATCTTGGATCCAGATTTGTGATTTTGGATGTAGGTTGTGGGGGCGGTAAAAACTTGACCAGGATGGTACGATTGGCTTTTCAAGGCAAGGTATTTGGCATGGATTATTCAGCTACTATGGTCAAATACTCCAGAGAAAAAAATAAAAGACTAATTACTCAAAATCGCTTGGAAATAGTTCAAGGCTCAGTTGAAAAAATTTGTTTTAAAGAAAATTTCTTTGACTTGGTGACAGCAATTGAAACCTATTATTTTTGGCCCAACCTTCTAGATACTTTTCGAGAAATAAACCGAGTATTAAAACCCGCAAGAAATCTAGTTATCATAAACGAAATGATCAAAGATGGAATTTATGAAGTAGATAATGCTGAAATAATTAAGAAAACACATGTTCATCTTCTAACATTAGATAAACTTAAGTGCATTTTACAATCTGCAGGCTTTGTGAATGTCCAGACTTTTACTAAGATCAATTCCCCTTGGAACGCAATTCTTGCTCAAAAACCATAAACAAAACTTACAAAACTCAAAGTTAGATACTATTTTGCGGTATTTTTCTGTAATTTATTATGATGAAAAGAGAATATGTTTAATAATCGCAACTTTTATGGAAGACATCTGTCTACTTACCTTTTAGTTTATACTCCTATTTGGAGGTAATTTTGTTTTTCCAGAAAAAAACAATATGTCTTTGATTATCCAGAAATATTACCTTCTTTTAGATAACTCTATTTTTTTGTTCTATAATTTTTCCTCATATTCCTTTATAGCAAACTCGTATCAAATTCAATAAGATTGCGATATTCTTCTTATTGCCAATGAGGAATAAAATTGGGAAATTCAAAGATAGTAAAACAACTTGTAGAAAATGAGACCCTCCTTATGGTGGGTATGGTTTTAGCTATTTTGGGCTATTATGTCATTGCTGAATGGCAAGTTTTAGGAGGTTTATTTATAGTATTTTCAGGGTATGGTGTCATGGTTATACCCACTAAATTTGCTAGAAAATTTTGCTATTTTCTGTTTTTGAGACTCCGAATTATGAAAAAAAGATCTTCAGATGTTTAGTGATTATTTTCTTCTTAATTTTTAATATTGTTTTTTGTTGTTTTATGCATGTGGTTTATAAGGTTCTTTGTGGCCTTAGGTTTTGTTGTGTGAGAAGTGATTTTTGCACGCGTATTAGTTTAATAGGAGTTGATAAATCGAATGTATAATAATAGAGAGATGCACACGGCTGTTTGCGCTGAATGTAAGCAGGAATGTCAGGTTCCTTTTAAGCCTGATGGGACTAGGCCTGTGTATTGTCGTGAGTGTTACGCGAAGAAACGTCCACCTAG
>JAGXOB010000311.1 GCA_019894735.1 Promethearchaeota archaeon
GAATTAAACATCCAATTTTAAGCGCACCAATGGGTCCGTTTTATACGACAAAATTAACTGTAGCAGTGTCCGAGGCAGGGGGATTAGGTGTATTGAGTCACGTAACTCTCCATGGGACAGTGACCTTAGATGAAATGAAGAAAAGCATGGAATATGTAGTAGAGCACACCGATAAGCCTTTTGGATTCAATATTAGAACCGCAAGATTACAACCAGATGCCATAAAACTTTGTAGACAATTACCAAGATTTATTATGGATAATCAGCGAATAAGAGAACAGTGTGTCTACTTGCTCACTAGTGCGGGCTCACCGAAAATGATGTATAACAAACATTTTGAGAAATTAAAGGAAACTGGTTCGCAAATTAAACATTTCCACGTTGCACCTTCAATACATTTAGCTAGAAAATTATTAGACAGTGGAATTGATGGGATTGTTGCCACAGGAATCGAAGGCGGGGGGCATCAGTCTTATGAAAACATAAGTACATTAGTTTTATTACAGGAAATAAGAAAAAGATTACCAAATGTTCCTGTAATTGCTTCTGGAGGATACGCTACAGGTGAGGGATTGGCTTCTGCCTTATCTATGGGTGCTGGTGCTATTTCGATGGGTTCAAGATTTATCTCGTCCAAAGAATGCGAGTTTCACGATAATTACAAACAAATCGTAGTTAATTCAAGCACCTCTGATACTGAACTAAAAACGGGGATTTTTGGTCCTGCGAGAGTTTGGAAGAATAAACTTGCTGAAACACATGGTTTAGTTGAAAGCAAAGAGGAAAAGCAAGCTGGAGAATTTTCGATGTCAAAAGTTGAAAGGGAACTAGCTGAACTAGAAATGACTTATCAAGGAAATGTTCAAGATGGCACTGTATATCTAGGACAAAGTATCGGATTAGTTGATCGCGTGGAAACTGTAAAGGAAATAATTGATTCTATTATCTACGATGCAGAAAATAGTCTAAGAAATGCTTTTAATACAATTAAACCCTCGTATATAGAACAAGCTGTAGAATTGTAGTCTATTTTATAATATCTTAATTTTTATATGATTTTTTTACTCTTTTTATCTTTTTATTTATGTTTTTTACATCTCTTAAGTCATTGAATTTGTCATTATTATAATATCAGTATAACATACCGATTAAAGTGTTTTAATAGTTGCTATTTATCCAGAATATAAGTTATAAAAATACTGTAAATGGGACAAGAACCTCAAAATTATAGAGCGTTCTTAAATAATAGTATTATATTCGGGAATGATACACGTAGATATTTCTCCCATTTAAATACACTTGTAGATAAAATTTCATCGTAAAGCAAAAAACTATTTAACTAGAAAATTATTGGTCGTGATGTAAAATTGGGTAGATATTGGAAAAAAGTGGAAGAAGATCTTTTAAGTTCACCTGAAGAAACGATGGGATTTTCTCGAGAGTTTTCATCGATGCAATGTTTTACTATTAAGAAATACGACTTCTCCTCGCTTGAACAGGTCGAAGAAATCAAAAAGGAACTCTTAGGAAAAAGAATTCTAATACTTAATGCATCAGATATATTAAAAAGTATCGACATCACTCAGCTTAAGAAAGGAATAGAAGACTTAAAATCATTTTTAAGAGAAAACGGTGGTTCTATGGCGCGACTTGGCGATCAATATTTAATATTAACACCAAATTCAAGTGTGAAAATTTCCAATTAAAAAGTAAGAGAAATATATTAAACTTCATAAATGTAGTACTTCTTCCAGAAATCTTTTACTAAACTATAGTATTCATTGTTAGAGAAAGCTTTTCCTCTAATATGTGCTTGCCAGATAGCATTTTTTAATTGATTCTCAAATAATGACATGACATCTTGATTATGCCGCTTAATTTCCGGTTTAATGTTTGTAAAATTTGCCATTACTTGAATGATCTTTTTCTCGTTTTGAAAATCCTCTTGGTTAATTTGAATCATTATTTCACCCTCCAATTTTATTCTTAAGTACTATTAGAGCATGAATCCAAATATAGTTTGCATGAATAAACTTTGATTGGAGTTTTGGACAAATATTAAACTAAAGATAGTTATTTATACAAAAGAAAGCTAATTATTTCATTATAATATTAGATAGATGAGATGGATAAATGGAATTTCGAATTTTGGAAGAACTGGTGCTAAGATTACATTTATTACCATGGGAGGGTGTGGATTAGGATATGTTGACCAGATTGAAGCGGATGAGGCTGTTAATCTCGCAATGGAACACGGAATTAACATGATAGATGTCGCTC
>JAGXOB010000312.1 GCA_019894735.1 Promethearchaeota archaeon
TCAAACAGAAAAACCGCAATAATTGTGGGAGTATTATTTATAATTGCGACGGTTGCGACTCTCTTAAGTGGTCTCTTTTTTGGATCAATATATGATCCTGATTATCTTACTGCTGTTTCCGCAAACGAAAACCAAGTGTTAATCGCAGTGCTGTTTATGTTAACTGCTTCCGCTTCAATTGTTGGTATTCCAATTGCACTGTTTCCAATCTTAAAAAAGCATAATGAAAGTTTAGCTCTTGGGTATGTTGTTACCAGGATTTTTGAGGCTCTTTTCTTTGTTGTTTCGGCAATCGGTCTACTAGTAATATTGTCGTTAAGTCATGAATTTGTAAACGCGGCAGCTCCGGTTGTTTCCTATTTTGAAACTTCAGGTGCTTTATTACTAGGTGTATTTGATTGGAGTGGTATTCTGTTGGATATTCCTTTTGCTTTAAGTGCTGTGATGTTAAATTACGTATATTATAGCTCTAAACTTATTCCTCGATGGTTATCAGGTTGGGGTTTTATTGGAGGCGCATTAATGTTAGTTGGAGGCGTGGTAGGTATGTTTGGCGTGACTGAGGCGATTTATTTGGCTGCTTTAATAGGTATACAAGAAATGGTTTTGGCAGGTTGGCTTATAATTAAAGGATTCAATTCATCTGTAATCTCTTCATAGTCAGCCAAAACAGTGGCTAACAAAGGTTATTTGAGCCTATTTAAAAACGAGGAAGGAGGCGTATTGTGGAACTCTCAGGGAGTGGTAAGGTTTTAGTTGTGACGTTGCTATTTCGTTTGCTTTTTGGTGGTTACTTGATTGGAAAGGATCAATACTACTATAATGATATCGAAAGTGCGTTGACTGTGTTACTGCTTAATGTTCTTTTAGGCATTTTTGTAGTCTTGTTCCTAGTGGGTAAAAAATGTGGGCTCATAGGTATAATGGGGTTATCCGCCTTTATCATTATATCACAGTCTATATTTCTTATTGTGACTTTAGGTCAAACAACAGACGTGCAAGTGCATGAGCCGCTTGCCAATTGGTGGGCTATCATGTTATACTATATATCCTCCCTACTAACACTCATTTTTTCCTTCAGAGTCTACAGAGAAAACTAGTTTTGGTTTGGGACTAAGATTTAATTCCAAAAAAGGAAGGAAGGGAAGGAGGAAATTAAAATATTAATCATCTTCAGGTTTTCATTATCTTCATGTTTTTCATTTTCTCCATAAGATAAGTAATTATAATTCAGGATTATTATACGATTTAGTAATCTATCAGATGATTTGTTATGCCTGAAAATAATTCTTCTAGCATCGACATATTCAGTATGCTATCAGAAAATAAAGCTGAGAAAAAAAAGTTTCAAAGAAAAGAATTATTGTCCTCTTCAGGAATGAAAGATCTCTTTAAAGGAGGAGATATCTGTATCAATAAACGAACTTGTTGGGGGCTAGAATGTAAATTATGCATAAAAGCGTGCCCAACTAATGCTTTGTTTTGGCAGACGGGTGAGGTTAAGATTATTAAAGATCTTTGTGTTTACTGCGGAGCTTGCGTTTTATGTTGCATGGTCGACGATTGCATACAAATTAAGCGAAAAAGAGAGGATGGGACTACTGAAACATTCAGTAAACCAAAAGAAGTCATTAAACTCGATGATAAAATCAATTCACAAAAACGAGTTGAACGGATAGCTACTCTCTTTCCAACAGTTGATGGATATTGTGAAAAGTATGGAAAATTTTAATGACGCTTTGCTTTTTCGCCGTGAGCTTTTTTTTAATTTAATTACTAAACAGGATTAACTCTTATATTTACCACATGTTATCTAACTAACATATTGAGGGGTAAAAAGTGAAACTTGTCACAGTTCTATTGCCAGAAGCTTATCTTGAAGGTTTAGATGAACTTGTCCGAGGAAATATGTATCCAAGCAGAAGTTCAGTTATACGATCAGCCGTACGAGACTTGCTGAAAAAAGAGTTATGGGAAAAACGCGGAAGATAACTTGGTTATCTTTTTGTTCTGAGGCTCAACTATTATTGTTGTCTAATTATTTCAATGTCTCTTGAAGCAATTTTGCAGTTTTTTTTGGATTATCCGCTAGAGTTATGCTCCTCCCGACTATAAGATAACTAGCTCCTGCATTAAGAGCTGCTTTGGCTTTTCCACCTTGAACTCCAATTCCAGGTGCATATATTGGTATTTTATCTCCTAATATTTTATAAATCTCTGTAATTCTCTTGGGAACAGTAGCACCAACAACTACGCCATCAGCCCCCCATTTTAATGC
>JAGXOB010000313.1 GCA_019894735.1 Promethearchaeota archaeon
GAAGAAGGAAGGAAAGGGATGGAGTTTGCCGAGAAGATAATTATGAGTGACGAATATGATATCGTAATTCTTGACGAAGTTGGGGTAGCAGTTGAGTACGGGATTGTAAATATCGACGACGTGTTAAAATTGATAGACAACAAGCCAGAAAAAGTCGAACTGATTATCACTGGCGGTCCTAAGATGCATCCTAAAATCAAGGAACGAGCAGATTTGCTCACCGAAATGAGAATGATCAAACACTATTATTCTTCAAAAGGCATTAAAGCTCGTTTTGGCATTGAACATTAGCGAGGTATAGTGATCTTAAGTATGGGAAGTAAGAATGTAAAGATAAAAGATATCTTCATAGATCATCATAAATATCTTGGTAAAAGCGAAAATTCGCTCAAGATTTATGACCTTCCACCTAAAAACATGATTTTATCGCCCTTCAATTTGATAATTGATACCATAGATCGATTACTTATGGTTAACTTTGAAAATGATCCCATTTACTTCCGTGTAGAGCTCCAAATCTTTCACAAAATAGGAAAGGATTACCCTCTCGTAATACTGTATCGAAAGGATAGTTTATTGGATTTATATTACACTAACGAGGTTGTTATAGAAAATCGAAAAAAGATGCTCACGGATTTATTTGTCAATATTTCTTTTAATCAACTTGATAGTATTGAGTATAAATTCCAATTTGATGATATGGGCTTAGATGCTTACCTCTTTTTAAAAGATAAGTTGGAAAAAGAAATTGAATTCAAAATAAAAGAAAATACTCCTGGGAGAAGATTAGATTCGATTTTATCTCCAATTGGCGTAGTCAATAAG
Organism: Promethearchaeota archaeon; assembly: GCA_019894735.1. The sequence goes on from JAGXOB010000313.1 coordinate 826, forward strand.
AAACCTGAGTACTTCCCTATCGTTTTCCTCAACAAGTTCGGTATGGTAATCAAAAAAAACACAGAAATCTTCGTAAAAATTCACGGATTTTTAAGAGATCCGGTAGACATGCCGGTTCAAATGGACGGAGCTCATGTTTATCAAGCTCACTATTCTTTTAAACCAATTATCGGTAATTGGAATAACAATTTTACTGGTAATATAAATCCTGTAATTCTAAATCCACCAATATCATACATTTCAGATGGAAATTTAACATACGATCTTATAAAGAACACTGATTATTACGAAATAAAACAGATAACTGGAAACGATGATAGAGGGCAAACTATTTCTATTGAATTCTCTCCAGCAATTCCAAATTTATTATTTATAAAAAGTAAATCGATCATAAAAGGTAGATTTTCTTGCGTAATTGATGATATACAAGGGATATTTGCAGGGGAATATAGTTTAACTCGTACTGGAGATACTATTGAGTTTAATATTCAACCAATCAAAGGTTGGCAACCTTTTCCTGGAAAGCTGTGGCTAAAAACTTATAATTGGACTTCAAAAATACAAATTTATGATGTTGACGATATTAAAATCGATTCTTATTGGCGAAGAATAAAAATTTAGCATATTATTATTAAACTTTCTTTTCTAAATGTTCTGATTCCCATTTTGAAAACATTTCCATTAACCTATCAATCTCTTCGTTATTAGCTTTGATGTTAAAAGCAAATTTTTTTGTATTCTTAAAATACTCAGCATAAATTTCCTTATATTGTATCATCTTTTTAACTATAGATTTTACAAAATCTTTATCAACAGAACACAGTTTAGCTAATTTATCTAATTTGAAATCGGAATACTCAGTGCTAAAGGAAAGAACTAATTTCCTTACTACAGCTTGCTTTTTGTAATGCGGTTTTATATCAAATATTATTAGAAATATAAGAATACAAAAAAGTAAACTTGGAATGATAAAGTAAGGAAGAAAGTAGTTGATGTATGGGGAGAATAATTCAAAAGGTATCGCTAATATCATTGTAGATGCTACAAAGGATAAACCTACGCTTTCAAAAAAAATAGCGTAATTTAAGCTTACGTAAAAAGAGAAAATTGAGGACATAGCGATTAAGACAAGTCCCAATATTAACATTACAAATAAAAAAAAAGAGATTTCTGCATTTAATACAAAGATTCGAGTTATTTCAAACATATATGCATACATTGTCTGAATAAAGAGAGCTAAAAATAAAAAAAAATTTATACTCCCAATAGTCTTTAATAATTTGGCATCCATCTGTATCACTTCTATAGATTTAGGGCATTTTTATTTTCTCTTGTTTGAATCCTTTTCCCAATTTTCATAAGTATGTAACAATTTATCAATCTCTTCTAAATTAGCCTCTTGGTTAAATCGTACGATTTTAGTATTCTCTTGATAAGCAGCATAGATTTCTT
>JAGXOB010000314.1 GCA_019894735.1 Promethearchaeota archaeon
GGTGAACTCATCTAATGTGTAAGGAAAATCGTCTTGGCTCGAAATTTTGCCTAATTCTAGCAAAATCTGTCTTGCGAGCAACCAGAAAGCTAATCCCAACGCCTTTTTACCTCTATTATTTGCGGGTATTGCGAGGTCGATTCCATTGAGAATGTCGTCGGTATCAAATAAAGCAACGACGGGAATTCGGGCTAATTTTGCTTCTCTTAAAATTACTTTATCTGCATGAGGATCGACTATAACCACCACAGATGCATCTTTAATGTAATCATCTATTATAGGGTTGGTTAAAGATCCTGGAATGAAACGTTCGGTAATGGCTCTACATCCTAATACTTTACAAAATTGCTTTACCGGTTCTTTACCGTATCTTCTAACCGATGATACTATTACCTTATCGCTCCCTTCTTCTACATATTTACTTAGAAATTTAGCAGCAGTCATAAGTCGTTCATCAGTTTGAGTCAAATCGATAACGTATAATCCGTAATTTGTTTGCCTATAAATAAATCTTCTAGCATCTCCAGATAATAATTTTGTGCCTATATGGATACCACAACTTAGATACATTTGCTTCTTTTCTTCGTCTTTATCGACTAATTTATCGATATCTCCAACTTCAGTATCCATATCATCGGTATCGAGTAATTCAAGTTCTTCTTCTAAGTCTAACTCGTCTTCAAAATCTTCTTCGAATTCTTTCTCGAAATTTTTTATTAAATCTTCTTCGGAAATAGTTTCCTCTTCCTTCTCAGATTTCTCAGTAGTTTCAGTTTTTTTCTTTTTTTTAGCCAAGGTAGATACCCTACAATTAAAGATTTAGTAAATAAAATAATACTCTTGATAAAAGAAATAAAACGTCATAATTTTAATATTTTATTAAAAGAATTCTTCTAATTCTCGTAGAACTAAAGATTTAATATATCAAATTAATTAAAATTATAAATAAACTCATAAAAGATAATTCATACAAATAGCTTTTCTAAATTGAGTGGTTTAAAATGGTATCCTATCGATTAGTACTTGGTGTTTTAGTCGGAATTATTTTTAGCTTTTTTACGGTATACTTTTTCAATATGGAAAATATTATCATCCAATTACAGATTTATCTTCAAACAGATATTTTAAAGGTTATAGTTATACAAATAGGAGCGAATTTTAAATTTGATCTTTTAGACTTTTTCACGGGTACGCCGAATATAGTCGATTTTTTTGCCCCGCAACTTCTAGCCAGTATATTTATTGGTTTTTTGAGTGGCACCATTTCTAAAGGATTAAAAAGAGGTCTTATTGCAAGTTCTCTCGTAATAATTATTGATTTTTTAATCTGGATGCTATTGAGTGTCATTTCTGGCGAAGATTTAATGGCTTTATTCCAAGGAGCTCAACTTTCCGGAACGATTGGAGGAATTTTAAGTGCAATTTTAGGAGCTATTATTGGTGGATTACTCGGTGGAATTATCAGCGGACCGTATGAAGAAGTCTATTAGAGTTATTCGTTAGAATTAATTTTGTTTAGTAGTTAAAAATAGATGTTAAACTGAATAGTTAAACCTTAAAGTTAATAATTAATTTTTAAAGTATAATGGCAAGTGAAGAAACTCTACCTACTAGCGATATTGCTTTTGATTTATTGAAAAAGCTAAAAGTTCCTTACAACGTGAGGCGACATTCTCTAAAAGTTGCTGATAAGGCACTAGAATTAGCAGAAAAAATAAAGTTAAGAGAGATTGATCTAGATTTAATTGAAATCGGAGGCTTATTACACGATATTGGCAGATGTAAGACTCATGGATTTAAACACGCCTTAATTGGGGCAAAAGTAATCAGAGAAAGAGGTTTATCAGAACGACTTGCTAAAATTTGTGAAACTCATATTTTAGGCGGATTAGATAAAGAAGACGCTAAACAGGTTGGGTTACCTGAGAGAGATTTTCTACCCTCGACTCTTGAAGAAAAAATTATCTGTCTTGCGGATAAATACATAGCTGGAACTAAAGAAGTCTCAATCGAACATAGATTTGAAAAGTGGTTTAACAAATATGGTAAAACTCAAATCCTCACTAAAGCCAAAGAACGAATTGAAAAAATCCAAAAAGAAATTGAAGATTTGTTTTAATACTCAAAAATTAGTTTTGAATGATCCAATAAAGTGAATTTTAAATAAAGATTGATACAAAGATATATTATAAAATTTCTTTTTTAAAAACGAAATTCATTTAAATCGTGTTAGCTCATGAACACTTACGATATAATAATTGTTGGTGCTGGTC
>JAGXOB010000315.1 GCA_019894735.1 Promethearchaeota archaeon
ATTGATAGCATAGACGATGTTAATGACATCATTGAAAGAATAGTAAAAAAAGCTGAAGCCGCTATCAGAAAGAACGGTTCGCTTTTAAAATGAAATAGTAAGTATGTTAATCATCACCATTTTTATATTTTTTTTTATAATTCGAAAAAATTAATTGATTTGAAAGAACCAGATTAAGAGCCTTAATATGATGAATATAGAATTCCCCGACGATTTAATCTCCTTATCGTTGTATAATGTTTTTAACTCAAGAAAAGACGATAGAAAATTCATAAAACACGCAAAAGATTGGAATACAAGAATCGTACTTCACATAGAACCCTTCTATCCTGTAACCGTAATCTTCGATGGTATTGATATAAAGTTTGACAGGAAAGAAGACCCCAACCCAGATATGAAGGTCAAGATTCACGTAAACACTATGCTCGATATCGCAAACGATCGTTTGAATCCTTTTAATGCGATAGAAGAGGGAAAAATGGAAATTGACGGTTTGGGAGAGGATAGCACAAAAATAATGCGATTTTACAATATTTTTGTAGTATCCATGCAGATGATCGCACAAGAGCCGAATATAAACTATTACGAATTAAATAAGGATACAAGGTGATATAAACCCAATGACAACAATAAACGAAAGAAATGTGTTTGAAAAGATATCAAAAGATGAAGTCTATTCTAAATTGGTTGAGATTTTTGGTAAAGATTATGTTACCGATAAAGACGTTGACTTGTATCCATACTCTCAGGATATGACTGAGAATAAACCTCACATGCCCGATTTTGTAGTAATTCCTCAGAATAACGAGCAGCTAATTGAGCTGGTAAAGTTTTGTAACGAATTTTCGATTCCAATAGTCCCTTATACTACGGGAAATAATGTTGGAGGATTAACAATCCCCGATTACGGGGGAGTTGTCGTCGATTTTGGAAAGAAAATGAATAAAATACTGCACATAGATGACAACATGATGTATGCACTCTTAGAACCTGGAGTAACATTTGGTCAACTTAAAAAACACTTGGAAGAAAATTATCCACATCTAAGGTATAGTTTCCCAAACGCACCACCTTACTCAGGGGTTGTTGGAAACGTATTATTAAGTGGCATGACAAATTTAGCAGCAAAGATAGGCTCAATGGCAGATAGTATTAATGGACTTGAAGTCATAACTGCTGATGGAAATGTGGCTAGAATTGGTTCCTGCTTCTATGGGAAGGATAAAGCAGAAGACGACAGTTGGTGGTGTAGATATCCGATGCCCGACCTTCTAGGACTCTTTGTAAATTTTCAAGGAATGACAGGTTTAGTCACAAAATGTGCCGTTCAATTGTGGCCAAAAGAACCTATAGAAAAACCGCAGCTTGTAGTGTTTTTCGGATTAACGGATTTAGCACCCTTTTTACGGGAAGTTGGAAGAGCTGATATCGTTAACGATGTTGCTGCTTTTTCTGTTGAAGTTGCTAAAATGGAAGTAGGGATACCAGAACCGGTAAGATATCCTGAGGAACCTCCGTATACTGCGGTTGTGCCAATGTCCGCAAAAACTGAGAACCAAATGAACGCTAAGTTAGAAATTCTTAACATGATAGTTGAGAAATTAAATAAAGAAGGCACAAATATTCATGTAATTGATTACAAAGAATTTGCTAAATTGTTTAACCTAAAAGCTCTCAATATTTTCAATTTACCTTCACAAATACTTTCCTTACACGAGTATAGCGGTTTAACTTGGTTTGGTGCCTACGCTCCTACTCATAAATTTGAAGAATTAATTGAGAAAACAGACGCATTATATCATAAACATGGAGTTCCTCCCTTTAACTACCTCAAGATCATGAAAGGGGGTCATTATGGCATATTTCGCCCTATATTCAGGTTTAAAAAATTCAAAGACCAAGATAAAATTGTTAAGTTAGTAGAAGAAATAGCGGATGTCTGTATAGAACTTGGGTGTATACCCTATAAAACTCCATCATGGATAACTGCTAAATTGAGAGCGAAAATTAATCCCGGATGGATTACTCTATTTGAAAAGGTAAAACATTGTATGGATCCTAATAATATATTTAACCCAGGGAGGTGGAATACATAAATGGTTGAAATTGACGAAAACTTAATTGGAAAAGAGGTTTTGGAAATGGCATTTGATCGATGTATCAAGTGCAGTACTTGTAAATATAGCTACAAGGATTTCGAAAAATCGTGCCCTAGTGGTGAGAAGTTCCTATTCGAATCGTATTGGGCGTCAGGTCGAATCAGGATTATAC
>JAGXOB010000316.1 GCA_019894735.1 Promethearchaeota archaeon
ACTCTCCACCAGATAAGAAGCAACTTCAATAACCAACGGAACCGAGCAGCGTTCAAACTTTGCAATCCACGCTTAAAGGAAATTCACTTCCACAGCTTCAGACATTTCTTCGCTACAATGGAATACCACAAGTCAAAAGACATTCTCCGTGTTAAAGCGAAGCTTGGTCACAAGAGCATAAACAGCACAATGATTTACACACACCTGATAGATTTTGAAGTCGAGGAGTACACGTCTAGAATTGCCAAGAACATTGAGGAGGCACAGAAACTAGTTGATGTTGGTTTCGAATTCGTCTGCGACTACAGTGAAGAAGGAAAACTGTTCAGAAAACGTAAATGACTTTAAAGGCGAAAACGTAAAGACAACTCTAGAGTTGTGTTTATGTCAGGAATAGAAACTCTTCTTCCATATCTAGATAAAAAAAGAAGTAGTGAATCACCAACCATAATAGTAGATAGCCGTGAGGCAAAAACTGCTCCCAAAATTGTTAATTGTTTAATTGAACTAGGAGTTAATGTTAAATCTGCTCCTTTAAAAAAAGGTGACTATATATTATCCGATCAGTGTGCAATTGAAAGGAAAACAGTCACAGATTTTGTTTATACATTAACCCGAAGATATCTTTTTGATCAATTGTTTAAACTTAAAGATGTTTACCCAAAATCTATGATAGTATTAGAGGGGTATTTGCCAATTATTTATAAATTCAGTCACATTAAACCAGCAGCTGTTTGGGGAGCAATGTTTAATTTAGCAAAAAATGGAGTAGCATTTATCAATACAAAATCATATAAAGAAACAGCTGAGTTTCTGTATGTAGCTGCAAAACAAGAACAAATTGTTGAAAAAAGAAAACCAACAATTCATGCTTTTAAGAAAAACGATACACTTTCAGATGCACAAATATTTCTAGTGTCTAGTTTGCCTAATATTGGAGGAGAGAAAGCGAAATTAATTCTTGAAAAGTATCAAACTCCTCTCAAGGCTTTTAATAACATAGAAGATTGGCCAAAAAAAGTTCATGGATTAGGACCAATTATAAGCAATAAGGTTAAAGAAGTCATGAATACGCAATACAATAAGGAATAAAAGAATATAAAAAACAGACAATGTAATGGTAATGCTACTTTATTCCAAACAATTCGTATACGATCCTTATTTGGATTATTTCTGTAATTGTTTTAATCTATTACATGATTAATTTTTATCAAAGTATAATTGAAAAAAGATGAATAAAGTTTGAGTTATTTATTGTTAATCAAACAAAGGCTTAAAGGTTTAAAACTACTTTTAAAAAGCGCTCAAGATTAAATATTCTAAAATGTAGAGGGGCTGTCGGCTAGTCTGGTCTAGGCTTGTAGCCTCGGGTGTTACAGACCCCGGTTCAAATCCGGGCAGCCCCAATTTTAGATCATAGAGAGAAAAAATCAATAAAACGTAGTATTTTACAATTAAACCTAATCAATTGAGTATATCTAAAAAAAAATGGAAAAATGATAAAAATCATACCATTACAAATCAAATAGTTAAGTTAGGTAGCTACATTTAATAGTGAAAATTGGACCTTCTAATCGAAGAGTGTTGATCTAAGTGAATTATGAAAGTCACAATGGATGGCCCTACAAACATATTGAACATTGGCCTCCGATGACATACAGAGATAGATCGCCCCCCACTTCCGAGAATTTAGAAACATTTTTTGGGATCTTAAAAACAAAAAGCAACGATAATCAAACCAAAGAATTGCAGCCGTGGCTTCCATTCTGTGAAGGAAAATGCTCTTTTTGTTATTTTACTGTGAATTGTGAAAAACAAAATGTCACACCATATATTTCTGCTTTAAAGAAGGCATTAAGTTTTTACGCAAAAACTGAATATGTAAAATCTAGTATTTTTGATGAATTATATATTGGTGGAGGAAGTCCATCAGTAATCTCCAATGAAAAAATTGAAGACTTATTAGATTTTTGTCGGTCGAATTTCAATTTCAGTGCTGATCACATTACAAAATTTACTGCATGCACCACAAATTTATCTTTAAAAAAAATTAATGCGCTTTCTTCAAATGGTGTTAAACAATTGGATATTGGTATTCAAACCTTTAATGATTCACTTAGGGAAAACTTGATGATCCGTGATAGCAGCAGAGAAGCAAAAAAGAAGCTCCAACTTTCGAAAAAGAATGGTCTTAGAATTAGCATAGATTTATTATATAATTTACCTGGTCAGTCAATAGATCAATGGGTGGAGGACAT
>JAGXOB010000317.1 GCA_019894735.1 Promethearchaeota archaeon
CTTTTGGATCTCTCAAATTCTTTAGTTTCTCGAACGCAACTGCTTTAATATCTTCGAAATTAAATACATCTGCGGTTTCCAAAACAAAATTCAATTGTTCAATAGCTTCAGAATAATTATTTTTAATGATTAAATCCTCTACATTCTTTAACTTACTTCTAAGTTCTTTAAGAAGTGCTTCTTGCTCTTCCATTAACAAATCCCAGATTAAAACATCACCCGAATCATAACCAGCAATAATTTGATTTGTGTTTGGGATAAATTTTGCCGAATTAACTTTTGATAAGTAATAATAAGATGTTTGATACTTTTCAATGAAATCCCATATTCGAATAAAATTATCCTCTGTACCACAAGCAATATATAACCCATCAGAAGAAAATGACACTGAAGTAACTGGACTATTTATTTTTTCAAAAGTATAATCAAGTTCACCAGTATTTACTTTCCAAATTTTAACCGTTTGATCTTTAGAGCCGCTTGCAATATAATCTCCATCAGGCGAAAAAGCAACTGAACTTACAGCTTCTTTATGGCCCTCAAGAGTATGTACAAGTTTTCCTTTTTTCAAATTCCAGATATTAATAGTATTATTTTCTAAACCACTCACAATATATTCTCCGGTCGGTGAAATATCTACAGATGTTATTGCACCTTTAGCTCCTTTCAGTCTTTTGAAAAGTTTACCCATACTTGGCTCCCATATTATAATTGTTTTATCTCTTGAACCACTTACAATATATTTTTTATCATAAGATGCAGCTACGGAAGAAACAGCATCATCATGACCACTCAATGTCCATAAATTTTCACCACTATTGATTTCCCATATTTTTAAAGTGTTATCATAAGAAGCACTAGCCACAGATTTTCCACCGGGAGAAAACGCTACTGAACTAATAATATCTGTATGGCCCTTAAGAGTTTTGATCAATTTTCCACTCGATAAATCCCACACAATTAGAGATTTATTAGACAATCCACTTACAGCTAATTTTCCGCTCTGCGAAACAGCAACTGAATTCACATTTTCAGAATGACCCTTAATGATTTTAAATATACCCCCAAATGTGAGAGCCCAAATCTTTAAGAACCCATCACGGGAACCAGTTATAGCAAATTTTCCATCTGGTGTAATTGCCACTGAATTCACTTCAGCCCCCTGTCCTTCAAATGATTGGATAAGTTCATTTTTATTATCCCAAACTTTCACCGTTGCATCTTTAGACGTACTAATAAAGATATTACCGATTGGGGAATAGCTTACACTTGAAACAGAGTCAATATGGTTCTCAAGAACAGAAACTAAATCTCCAGTGTAAAAATCCCAAACATATATAGATTTATCATCAGAGCTACTACAAATATTTGCTCCATTTGGAGAAATCGCAATTGATAAAACCTTTCCCTTATGCCCACTAAGATCTTTAATTACTTCTCTAGAAGAATAATCCCATATCATTATGTGTTTGTCTTCTGAACCAGTTACAAAATATCTCCCATTTGGAGTGAACTTTATCGAAGTTACTGCCCCTTTATGAGCTTTTTCTTCCCATATAAAATTCTTATTTTGCAGGTCCCAAATTTTAATATAATTATTGTTTAAACCCATGATTATTTGTTTATTATCAGGAGTAAACGATGCTGAGTATGGAACACTACCTAAATTTTCCACAATATTACTTGAAGCTACTTGCTTAATATCCCAAATTATAACTTTCTTATCAAGTGAAGTACTTACAATGTAATTTCCATCAGGAGAAAATTCAACTGAATTAACCGCTCTATTGTGCCCTTTTAATGTTCTTATGAGCTTTTGGCTTTTAAAATCCCAAATTTTAATAGTCTCATCATCAGAACCAGTTGCTATATAGCTTCCATTAGGAGAAATTGATACAGAATTGATTCCTCTATAATTATGAGCATTTATAGTCGTTTCGAGGCTACCTTTCATTAACTCCCATACCATAATATTATTATCTGCAGATCCCGTTATAATATATTTCCCGTCTGGAGAAAATTTAATTGATAATACTTTACCCGTATACTCTTTGAGCGTCCTTATAATTTCACCCGTGGAAGTATCCCAAATTTTTATTGTTCTATCATCACAACCGCTCACAATCAAATTTCCATCGAGAGATATGGCTACAGATCGGACAATTCCTGAATGACCTTTAAGTATATGAATCAGTCTTCCTTTTGAAAGATCAAATACTCTTACCGTATTATCTTTTGATCCACTAATTA
>JAGXOB010000318.1 GCA_019894735.1 Promethearchaeota archaeon
GGTCCAAATGAAGAAAATCCGTTTGTAATTATTATTTTATTCATTTTCATGGGAGTTTTTTATTTTATCGCGTTCTTTTTTATTAAAAGAATAAAATTATCCAAAGACTCCTATTATAACAAACCTATTATAACAAATGAAAGAATTTTATTAGATTAATTTCACAGAGTCAATTCTTTTTCGATTTAAAAAATAGGTTTACATTTCTCAAAATAAAATATATTCACATTAATCATAATTCAATTATTAAAAAAAGGCTAATAAAACCTATGAATGGTCTTTTATTAAAAGAGAAAAATCATTTTTAGAATAATTAGAACTTATTTCTTTCATTGTTAGAAAGTTTTATAAAAAGGAATATTCACTTTCATCAAGTTTTTTATGGAATTTTTTTTCATCTTTTTTTAATTGACTTACTTTGCTGTCTTTCGAATATGGTTTTATTTCATCTCGGTGTGATTTCGGTTGTTCGTCATTTTTATGGTCTTTAAGATGCTTTATTCTATGCTCGTATTTTTTGCTCATATTAAGCACTTTTTTAACTTATTAAGTTTGAGTAACATATTTATAGCTCCTTTAATTAATCTTTCTATGCATTTTATCAGTTCCTTCTTTATATCTGGTTATTGAAGTAATTTTTCTTTTTGACTGATTTCTTAAATGCTTGCTAAATACCGAATTATCTTGAAATATTTCTCAAATATCAGTGAAAGTAAAAAAGGATCAACACACACACTTTTAAATAAACAAAAATTAAATATATTTCTATAACTTTTATACAAAATCTAAAAGTGGTTGTTGAAAAATGACAATACCTAAATGGTATGTTGATGATAGTAAGCCTTGGTTTAAGAAATACCAAGAAGGCGTTCCAAATCATCCTGAATTTCCTGTAATAAGTTTAGGAGATTGGTTCGATCAAAAAACTGATGAATTTGCTAAGAATAAATGTATTTATTTTTCAAAAACATTTATGAATTATAAAGTCTTAAGAAAATATACGGATTCTTTTGCAACCTCTTTATCACGGCTAGGAGTAAAAAAAGGGGACGTTGTAGCAATTCTTCTTCCAAATTGTTTCCAATTTACAATCGGGTATTTTGCGACTGTTAAATTAGGAGCAATAGTAATCCCGATTAATCCTACATATAAACCTATTGAAATTCTTCATGTTCTACAGCAAGTAAAACCCAAAGGATTGCTTTGCATGGATGTAATGTATGGTCTAATTAAACCTATACAAGAGAAATATAAGTTTGAATTTGTTATTTCGACATGTATAGTTGATTTAGCGGCTATTCCTCCCGCTGTTAAAGAACAACTAATAGCAGACGGAACAATTCCTAAAGGAGAAGTTCCTGGAGCCATAAACTTTTTAGATGTATGTCAAAAACGTGGTGAAATTGACATTCCGGAAGTAGAAATCGATCCTTTAAATGATACAGCAGTTTATTTGATGACTGGAGGTACCACAGGGGTTCCCAAACCTGCTATTATTACTCACTACAATTGTGTGACTAATGCTAAGCAGAATGTAATGTGGATGCCTGATGCTTCCCATCCTATGGCGTGTATAGGTATTTTACCCATGTTCCATGCTTTTGGAATGACAATCGTTCAAAATGTGGTAATAGAAGGAGGAGACTTTAACATTCTTTACGCAAAAAGAGAACTTGACTTAAAAGAAGTTGTAGATATGATTATAGAGGTTGGTCCTGAAGGGGGCGTTATTCTTCCTGGAGTTGAAAATCTCTTTATTGGTTTAACTCGTTATTTAAAAGAAAATCCCGAGCCTAAATTGCAAAACATGTTTCGTTTGTGCGTCAGCGGCGCGGGACCGCTTCATAAACCCGTAAAAGATGCGTTTGAAGCAATCAGTAACGGAACACTTGTTGAGGCTTATGGACTTACGGAATGTACGACTGCAGTAAGTGTAGGTCCATTTGATGGAACAGATACTCCCGGCACTATTGGTTTACCGTTACCGGGTGTTGAATGGGCAATATTTGATTCAGAAGATTTCAGTAAAGGACCGCTACATGGATATGGTATAGAGTCTACTGGAGAAATCTGTGTATGCGGCCCCCAAGTAATGAAAGGTTACCTGAATAGACCCGAAGCAACAGCAGAAGTCTTGAAGGAATGGGAAGGACGAACGTGGTGTTTAACAGGCGATATTGGCTACATGGACGAACATAGACAAATGGTTATTCGAGATAGGAAGAAACAGATGATTAAATAT
>JAGXOB010000031.1 GCA_019894735.1 Promethearchaeota archaeon
TTATCAAGGGTACTTGATACATCTTTAGTTTAAAATTAGTAATATCGCTTCCGCAAATTCCACAATAATCAACCTTAACAATTACATCATTAATCCCTGCTGTAGGGCGAGGGTAATCTTCTTTATAAACAATTTTTTTAATATCCTCAAAAACAGCGGCTCTCATATTTGATCATCTTAAGCTTTATTAGTAATATTTTTCTTTAAGAAAATAATGATTTTAAGATTTTAACATTATAACATTTTATTTTTTCAAGTAAATTTATTTTCAATGAGGAATAAAATATGGAAGAAAGAAAGGAAGAACATATTACTGGAGGAGAAGAGATCCGTAGTGTTATATTAGGATTAAGCAATGGTCTAATTTCGACTTTCACATTATTAGTTGGTGTTGCAGCAGCAACTTTAGCTTCGAGTGGAAACTTTATTATCATTTTGACAGGTGTTTTAATCCCTTAATAAAGAATCAGCTGTAGTGAAAAGAGGTAGATGCTTGGTCTTCTTGGTAGTTCCTTTTTCTAAACTTCTTGGGATGCTTTCTTCAAGAGAAGATAAATACTCTTGATAAGAAAGTCTGCGATATACTTTTGGATTTAATTCATTGACAAATTGAGATAAATTCAAATCTTTCTGATCTTTAAAGTTCTTAATTTTTTGAGGAGATAATAGATATAATTGTTCTTTAGCGCGGGTTACTCCTACATAGAAGACTCTTCGCTCCTCCTCATAAGCAAGCGTGTTATTTTTTACTCTATTTGAGGGAAACAGATTTTCAGACAACATTGGAATGAATACTGTTTTCCATTCTAAACCTTTTGCTCTATGTATAGTGGAAAGTGTCACAGGTGAATGGTTTTCATTATTTGATATACCTACTGTTTTTGATTCAATAGTTGATTTGTTTAATGCTAATACATCTAAAAAACTTTGAATTGTATCATAATTTTTAGAATATATTCCAATTTGTTTTAGATCTTCAACCCGATCTTGCCAATTGGAATATTGTGGTTTTAAAAATTTGATTAATTGGTTAATTAATTTGATTATCACATCCTTAGGTTTATCATTTTTAACTGATTTAAGAAAATCTTTTAAATATAATGCGATTTCTTCTTGAACAACCTTCGAAATTCTAAGATTATGCAATTTATTTATAAATGAATTATTTGATATTATGCTTTCTAAGGGATTGTCCAGATTTGACAAAAGGTCAAACATTTTTGAAGCAGTTTTTTTTCCTATCCCTTGGAATTGCGAAAAAATTCTTGACCATGATATTTCATCTCCCGGATTTTGAATAATTCGAAGATGGGCAAGTAAATCTTTTACATGAGCTCTTTCAAAAAAAGATACTCCAGAGTGAACAACATAAGGTATGTTCCGATTTTGCAATTCTATTTCTATTCGTAAGGAATGAAATCCCGCGCGATATAAAACAGCCATATCATTTAATTTATATCCATCCCTTTGTAATTCAACCATTTTATTTACGATGATTATAGCTTGTTGTTCGTCATTTTCTGATATAATATGAATAGGTTTCACGCCTTTTTGTCTTTTAGTCTCCATTTCTTTCCTAAATTGAGATTTGTTATGTTTTATTGAGTCATTAGCCAAATTTAGAATCTCTGGGACGCTACGATAGTTTTGCGTTAATTTATAAATACGACAGTTTTCAAATCGTTTCGAAAATTCCATAATATTTTGAAAATTAGCACCTCGAAACCCATAAATACTTTGTGCATCATCTCCTACAGCAAGGATATTATTCTCAAGGGTATATTTTGATAATTTCCGAATAATTTCATCTTGCATAAAATTAGTATCTTGATATTCATCAACTAAAATATGCTTAAATGTTGATGCTATTCTCTGTGCCATGAATCTTTCATCTAAAAGTCTATTCCAAAATACTAATAGATCATCGAAATCAACTAGATTGTCCTTTGCTTTTTTACTCTTATAAAGTTTATAGATTTCTTTAAGTTTCGAGATATTTTTTATATCATCATATTGTTTATATTTCCATTTTATTGTTTCATTGATGGTTTTATTACAATTTATAGAGTAGGATAAAATTTTTTTGGCTGTTTTAGGAGGTGGAAAAGAATTATCGTCGGTCTGAAATTCCATAGCATTGTAAGTTATTTTCATTAAGAGATTCGCATCAGCTTCATCAATTATAACATAGTTTGGTTTAAACCCTAAAGATTTCGCATATTGACGAAGAAATCTGTTAGCGATGGAGTGAAAAGTACCAGCCCATATCCCCTTTGGCTTAATACCTAATAAATCTTCTACTCTTTTTATCATCTCAGCAGCAGCTTTATTAGTAAATGTAACTAACATAATCTCAGAAGGTTTCACAGTTTCAGAGAGAAGTTTTGCTACGCAATAAACTATAGTTCTCGTTTTTCCAGAGCCAGCACCAGCAATTATTAATTGTGGTCCTTTTATCTCGTTAATAACATCAAACTGTTGGTTATTTAATTCTTTTCTGAAATCAATATCGGAAGTGCCCTTTGGAAAGTGATGTTGTTTTGAATTAGTAATTTCTTCATCAAATAAGTCAAATGAAATTTCTTCACTTTTTTCTGATTTAATATAATTATTTAAATTCATTTCTTTAGTGAAAAATTAGGTCTGTAATTAATTAGTTAGCTAGGCTTCAATATTAAACTGTATCAGTCATCCTTATTAGTGAATTTAATCATGTTAGTTCTCGGTTCATATAAAGTTCCTTCTTTAATTAACTCATCTAAGGCATCCTTTATCCATTTTTCATCTAAGTCGTCTTCGAGTTCGAGAATTTGAACAAGATTTTTTCTTTCTAAAGCTTTCCAATTATTATCCTCAAAAATTTCCTTTAATCTACTAAGCATTTTATCGAGTTTAGTAATTGAACTTCTTGATTGGCCAACAAGTATTCGATCCATATCGATTTTCCCCGTTGTTTCGTCATAACCGGTATCTTTTAAAAATCTTGTAAACAACTTGATAACTTCTTCCACATCGCTTTTGACTACTTTGTCCCTTAAAGCCATTTTTGCATATGCTTCACTTAATCGCACAAGTGCATCAAGATTTCTAGCTAAAATGGAGACTATCGCGTCTTCACTATCATATTGCCCTCGTAACTTCAAGTAAAATTCCTTAATTTCTTCCTTAGCTTCTTCAGTTAATACTGGCTCACAAGATCTCCTAGCGTGTTTAATATATTTTTTTAGCAAATCTATTGGGATAGGTGCTATAGTTCCTTTTTTACTTTCAAAACTATCATTTGGTCCCATCATCGAATTTTGTAAGATAAATTCTGCCATTTGTGCATCATCAGCAGGATCTGGTCTATCTATAACAATGAATATCAAATCAAAACGAGATAAAAGAGATGGAGGGAGATGAATGTTTTGTGTTGGGGTTTTATATCGATCATATCTTCCTGAGCGTGGGTTTGCTGCAGCTATAATTGCGGTTTGGGCTTTTAAAGTTGCTACGATTCCTGCTTTAGCAATGCTCACGGTTTGCTGTTCCATCGCTTCGTGCAATGCAGACCTGTCAGAAGCATCCATTTTATCAAACTCGTCTATTGCTGCTACACCTCCGTTGGCTAATACAATAGCCCCTGCTTCAAGATTCATTTGACCAGTATCAGTGTCTTTTATTACCGCCGCAGTTAAACCAACGGCTGTAGAACCTTTTCCAGAAGTGTATAATCCGCGAGGTGACACTTCTATAGCACTTTTTAGTATTTCGGATTTACCAGTACCTGGATCACCAACGAATAGAATATGGATATCACCCCGTTTATAGCCACCTCCAGGCCTTTTTTTTCGCGTACCTCCAAAAAGACTTAAAGCAGTAGCCATTTTAAGCTCTTCCCTTCCGTAAATTACGGGTGAAATAGATCTAGCAATTTTCTTTTGTATCATTGGTTCTTTCGATAACTTTTCAATCTCTTTTTTATCTTCTTTAGATAACTCAATGAAGTCACCGCTTTTATCTTCAGGATCAATAAAATTTACATCAATAAAAGTTTTGAATAACGTACTGTTAATACTTTTAGTTGATTGAGCCAAAACAGATTTATATATCCCCATGAATTTAACTCTATCGCCTGGCTTTACAGTATCAACTAAATTGTAGGTTAAAATCGCTTGGACCGATCTCGGTATTCTACCGGGAGGTAAATCTTCGGGGATTTCTTGGATCATTACGCTTTGCCAGTCAATAAACTCTGAATTCCGGGAGATAAGGCGAAAATCAGATTGAGATTTAGCTTTACACCTAGAATTAGAACAAAACTTAGGCCACCTGATTGTGGAAGTGAGTTGTATCACCTCAAAATGTACTCCACAACTCATGCACTCAAATTCTGCTTTCATTAATTTAGGACGTATTGTTGAGCTTCTAACTAAAATTCCGTTAGTCCAAACGAGATTATCAATATTTTTTGCTCTCAATCCTCTTAGAAAGATAAATAACGGACTTTTTTCGTCTTTAGTTTTTATCCGAATGAAATAGTCTTGGTCAATTAATTTCCCCGATTGAAATTTTAGCATGTTTTTAAAAGCATCAGTAGCATCTTCTATTAGAGCGACAGGATTTTTTCTAAGAAGTTCGGCAATTTGTGGGTCATAAGCTAGTAAATTTTCATACAATAGTACTAATGTATTCCCACCTTTAGAAAAAATATCGTTTATCTGATCTTGATACTTATATTCTCCAGGTTTTTCTTCAAATAATCTGTAAAAATCTTCGAAACGCTGAATTTTATTAATCGGTACACTAGGACGGGACATTGGTGTTGTCAAATAAAATCACTTTCACTTTACTTACGATATACCAAAAATATTTTTGGTGATATTTTAATTCAATATATTAACGATTTAAGCTTATTAAACAGAAAATAAAATTTGCCGGAAAAAAATAATGGGAGAGAATTAGTTTAGTGAAACATTCCGAGAGTAAATTTTAATATTTATTAAAATTAATTAACTACCTTTTAATTTTGCTAAAACTTCGCATATTATAGGATCTTGCGACATTTCACATCGAATTTTGAGTAAAGATATCACTCTTTTTTTTATAGTTTCATCTTCATATCTTACTGTACGACCCAATATCGTTGCTATCGATTGCTGTGTTTCAATTGTAGATTCGTCACTTAGATTTCTCAATAGCTTAGAAAGCATTTTAGAGATACCTATTTTTTGAATAATGTTAACCATGACATCTACAGTAGTATTTCTAACCTCCTCACTCCTATCGCCCAGTAATGAAAGAATATTATTAAAAATCTTATCTATATTATCAAGACTGTAAATTTTTAATAATTTTACTGCACCTTCTCTGATCTTAGGGTCTTCATTTAGCAGATTCTCTGAAACTTTTTTAAAAGGTATATGAGATGCAGAGATTCCTTTAATTGACGATAAAAGACTCATAGAGGAACGACGAACCCAACTTTTATCGTCGTCAAGCAAGTTAACGAGTTTTTCAATTATACCTTCTTGATTTTCAATATATTTGAAAAGTTTTCCCAAACTATCGACAGTAGCATCTCGAACTATCCACTCCTCGTCAGCTAACCCTTTATTTATTAAAGCATCAACGGCTACGATGGGGAGTTTAGTACCAACATAACCTAGAATTTTTACGCTTGTCTCTCTAATGAATGAATCAGAATCTGAAAGAAAAGTGATAGTGAGAGGTATTGAGATCATATCAGGAATTTGTTTTGAAATTTCTAACAATGATTTTGTGAGATTTATTCTTACTGATAAATCTTGGCTTGGAAGTAGTTGTAATAATTCATCTAAGATGGGTTTTAATGCTAGAGGGTTAATTCTTGATATTTCCGAAATTAATTGCGATGCTCCTTTCTTGACTTCGTTAACATTATCATCTAGGAGCAGCTTTATTATTGAATTTATACTTATTAAATCAATATAATCTTTTATTAAACCTTCCAAGGAAGAAATAATATTTAATGTAATATCCTTGTCATGTAACTCTAACATTTCATTTAACTTAGGAATAACGTCATTAGGATACTCTTTACTAATTTTTATAATAGTTTTAGAAATTATACCTTTTGAAATGTACTTTGATTCGTCCTTTACTCTAATTAAGTTATCAAGGATTAGGGTTGGATTTTTTTTGAAGTTTTCAATAATATTATTGGAAATTCTTTCTTTTAATTCAGGATTATTAAATTTTATATAGATCAAGAATGTTGTCAAAATTTTTTCTGGATTCATCTCCCAAAGTGCACCAAGAAGGGAAACAATGCTGTTTATAGCCTTGAGATTCTGGGAATCGATTTTGCTAATGATCTTATCAATTTTTATAGATTTAGGTTCTTCTTTATAGTATTTTTCAAGTGCTAATACGGAATATTTTCTTACATTGTCATCTGGGTCATGTAAACCTTCAAAAATCGGAGAAATTGGAATAGATAATTTCTTAAAATTTCCTATCTTAGATATGACTTCAAAAATAGAAGCTCTAACCGAACTATTAGAATCGCTCATTAATGGAATTATTAAATTAATGAGATTTGAGTCAATATGTTCAGCATTAATATTTTTCATGTTTCTAATTGCTGCTGCTCTAATATCCTTATTCTTATGATGGATCTTTTTCAAATATACTTCAATAGGAATATCCAATGAAGATTCTGATATAATATTAAGAAGCTCTGCCTGAATAGTGCTATCTGGATCGTTTATTAATCTCATTAAATCTACATTTTGAATTGCTCCCCGTTCTATATGAAACAGTCTTTTTATTATTTTTAATCCTATTAGTTTCATTCTCCACTCGGAATCAGAAATAAGATTATTTACAAGATTAACGGGTATTTCTTTGATTAGTTGAGCGTCAGCATCGAGTAATGATTTAGCAATGGGAATACTTTTGTCGTAGTTAGGGGATTGTAAAGATTCGATTATCCATGGTAATACTACATTTGGCGCATCCCTTTCTAATTTTGTTAATATTCTATATGATATGGTCCTAGAATTCTGATTTGAATCACTTAGTCCATCTAATAATGAATCTTTAAATTTCCAATCGTTCAGAGAAATTTCTGATTTTAATGGAATTCGTTCGAACATCATTAAAAGCGTATTTTCTGCGTGCTTTTTCAGTTTAGGATCAGAACTTCTTATTAAATTAAACAGTGGAATAGCGTCAAAAGTTTGGCCATATTCAGTAATTTTAGAGTATTTGAGGTTTCTTGTGAATTCGTTAGTTCTTGAGAAGAAGTAATATGTTGTAAAAGTGATCATAAATATTTCTTCAATAACTGCTGCCCAAGCGAACATAATAAAATTAGGTGAGATATTAACCGTAAGTGTCCAAAAATTAAATGTTTCTGTAAGTTTGTCGGCATTCACTATTAAAAAGTTAACCAAGACATTAATACCAATTGCAGCCATTAAATAGGCTGCAAAATAGATATCTATCCCTCTATATTTGATCTTCCTCCCCCAAAATCGTGTGAAATATCCAATTATTCCAAATAAGAGCGTAACAAACACAAAATATGAAGTCATAGTAGAAATTGCTAAGGAACCTGAAAAAAAGAATAATATAGTTTGAAACAATGAAATCCAAGCCCAAACAAAAACAAATAGCATTAAACCTAAAAATACATATGGTTTAGGATTTGATACGAATTGTTTCATCCCTCTCTTGCTATCTTCAAAATTTAAAAAAAAAGACCTTTTAATATTAGGGATATGATAAAACTCATTAGAAATCCCCGCGATATAACCTTTTGAGCCGTAAAAAGTCAATATCATTAGCGGATACACAAGTAACCAAGAAATCCATATCATTAAAAATGGTAAACCCGCGAGAGATAATAACAGCGGAGGTACAATAAATAAAAAATATAGAACGAATGCCATACTGACAGAAATTAACTTACTCCTAGAAATATTAATAATTTTTTTCCCTATAAATCTATGAAATGGAGTAAGTCCCTCGTCTGATTCGGAGCTTAAAGCAATAAATAAGAAATCAATTAAGGGATAAATGGAAATATACACTAAACAAAAAACAAACGGTAGAAGTAATGAGAGGGGATTAACATCAGGAGGAGCCAATGAACTTCCTTGCCAAAATTCGGGAGTTTTCACTGCAAAAATAAACGCCATCGAAATAACAACCATTACACCAGCACTAAAGATAAGTCCATAAATTAAACACTGAAGGCGATCTTTGATATTAAATTCCCCTTTTTTGACTAACGCGACTTGCTTATAAATTATAATGAATCCAATTATGAAAAAAACTATAAAAAGTATAAAAAGAATAAGTTCTATAAGCAAATTATTCACGATAATTTTTGGAATATTAATAATTTAATATATTTATATTTCTGTTGCTTTACATATATTTATTTTATAAAAGATTTGAAAACTATTAAATATGGTGTGATAAGGTTTGAATAAAATTGAAACCCAATTAGAAGATTCTTTAAATCGAGTGAATTTTGTTTTTAAAAATGAAGATGTAACCACTGAGGGTATAAGAAATTATAACGGATTTTCTATATTAGGAGAGATGTTTGGACCATTTGAAAAGGGAAAAAAATACCGACTCCCGTATTTTGTTGCACTCCCATTCATAGAAAATAATATTCTAAAAATAGATTCAAAAGAAAAATGTGATAATACCGATGTCCAAAGATATGCTATAGGTGAACGCGACGATCAGAGACTTTTATATTGGGAAAATAAATTTTTCTTCAATAAGATAAAGGAATTTAGGTATATAATAGAAAAAGAAGTGAATGAAAACAAAATACCGAAACTCGATTTGGATCGGTTTAGGTCACACTCAATATCTCTTGTTGATAATAGATTACTTAAGCTGTTAAAATTAGCTAGAACAAGTTTGTCCTTAGATGATGAAAGAAAATTGACTAATTCTGAAAAATTATTATTTTCAAAACTTTTTGATGTTATAAAAATATGGAGAAATTTCTTTTTGACTAAAAATTAGGGAAGATAATGAGATCCTTTATTTTTCTTAGATAAAATTATTATAATTTTAGCTCCCCCGTCCCATATTTCTTAAAATATTCTTTAATGTGATTAGCTATCGATGAATTTAGATTTAATTTTGGTATTAAATCTATAGCGTTGCTCATAGCATAATATTGAATATTTTTGTTTTTAATGGCTTCTCTAACGGTATTACCATCGTCTCTTATTTCGTTTCTGTTTGTCAATCCTATAGCTGCTATAATGTTGACTTTATTTTCCACTAAATCATCGATTGCTTTTAGCATCGAACTTCCCGTAGTGGTGGTGTCTTCAACGAGAATAACTTTTCCTTTAGGTATTCCTAAAAAATATTTATCTTTTAACTCCCCGTGATCTTTCGGTTTTCCCCTTCCCATGGATAGAACATACTTACCCGGTTTTATTTTTTTATCTTGAAATGCCCATTTATATTGGGTTATTATCCCTAGTTTGGTTGCACCCTCTGGGACTCCATAGAAGCAATCTGGTATAAGATTTAAATGTTTTACAAATGAAAGAAGATAGTCACTAATTTTGTTCAACAAAAATACATCTTCTGTAACAGTTCTCCAGTTAACATACCAATAGGACTTTCTACCTGATTTTAATGTTATTGGTTCTTCAAAAAATCCAATTACTTTGTTCTCAATAATAAAGTTGTAAAAATTATTTCTTTCTGTTTCCCAACTCATTTTGTTCAGCTTATTCTTTTAATAATAAATAATCTTTACGCGCTTTAGCGTATTCTTCTCCACCAATGTTACCAGCTAAAAATTCTTTTTCTTTTTCTTGCATTACTTTCCTTTTCTCAGCTAATTTTTTTTTTCTTTCTGCCTTATTAAAAATTTCTAGAATTGATTTGCTTAGTTTATTAACTTCTTTATTTTCTTTTTTTAACAAGTTTTCAATATAAGGTTTAATTGGTTTAACCATTTCGATATTTTTCTTTGCTAATTCTTCGATTCGAATAAGTGCTTTATTCGTTTCTTCAAAATTATCACCATCAAGTACATCAATTAATCCAGGAATAGCCACATCTCTAACTACTTCATTGAGATATTGTTCTATATCTTTCTTTAACTTTGAATCGTCATAAGTATTTAATTGATTATTACGCACATATTCAATAAAAATCAGAGGTAATTCTATCGGCCACTCTTTCATTTTTTCCTTTCCAATTAGTTGAACAATTCCACCATCTTGTTTATGAAATATTTTCATTTTATATCCCACCCTACTTATATCCAATCTCCTGTTGATAATTTTTCAGGTATATATTGATCTGTCAGGAATTCAAATCCAAATGTGGATAATGCTTGAATCTCCGCTTTTACTTTTAATTTAAGAGCTAATTGGAGATCTGTCTCCCAAGCTTTATTTTTTTTTACAAAACCTTCGTTTAACAACTCTTTAGTACGTTTAATGTCAGTTTGATTCATTGGGATTCTACAATCATTAGGGATTTTATATTTTTCTAAATCTCTGGTTAAAACACCTAAAAGTTTAATATTAGGTGTTGCTAAGAATGGTGATTCGTAGCTTAACCGTTTAGATCCTCGCAGGTAAACAGAATGAATATAATGCCCGTAAGGATCGGAATCGACAAGTGTAAACACCGGTAATTTGAGTTCTTTATTAATTCTCCTTAAGAACATTCTTGTAGCGATATCAGCAGCCCCTTTAGCTGTTAATATTATACACGGATATTTACGCCAAAATCTTGCTTCTGCTAACCTAATCATAGCAGCATCTTTCTCTAAAACCAATATAAATTCTGCATCTGATTCTAATATTTCGATATTATCAAGCATGGGACTAATAGTCCATCCACCACTCCCTAAACCTTCTAAGTCAATAATGTCGTTTCTATCTCTAATTCTAAGGCGTCCAATGCATGAACCTTTGGCTGAAGCAACAATATGCGTGGAATTTCTAGTTGTGTATAGCATTGTTGCAACATCTTCAATACATTTATCACTATTTTTTTGATCCCCAAATAATTGAACTGCTGAATAAAATATTTCTCTTTTTGTCGCATGCATATCTTTAAGCAGTAATTCGTTTACTTTTTCGAGCACTTTCATCAATCTTGTAATATCAGCAACGCTAGCAAGAGAGTGAAATTGTTTTTCCATAATTTGTTTACCTAACAGTAACAAATCATTTTCCTCATCCCAAATTATATTTGCACTGGTTCTTGAAGGTAATTTAATAGTAGGCCTTCCTGTAGCATAAATTTTCTCAATAATTGAGTCTGTTAATATGTATATGCGTTCTAAAGTTTGTTTTCTATTAAGATCATCAATTTTAACAGTACCTTCCGGTAGATTGATTTCCTTTTTTTCTTCTTCTAAACCCTTCTTCAAATATTCTTGAAAAAGTATTTTTGCTGCTTTTATATCCCATTTTTTACTTTCCGCTTTACTTGCCATTTTAATCACTTTATTTTAATTTCCAATGTTTTTTACCCATTTTTGATTCAGCTAACACTAAACCTTTGCGTTCTAACTCTTTTAGTTTGATTTGCAAGAACCGAGCATCCATCATATCTTTTATTTTCATTTTGAAAATTAGAGATGTTATTGGTTGCCATTCTTCAGATAATACTTCCGTTATTTTATCCGTTGTAATAATCGGCAATTGAGTTTGAGTCAGCTGAGGTTGATGTGATTGAGCGCGTATTGTTGGTTCTTTTTTCTCAATGGGTTGCGGTTTCACTTCACTCTTAGCAATTTGCAACTGTTTTCTTTTTTCAGCAATAGTCCCAGGTTGAACTGGTACAATCCTTAGAGGTTTCTTTACTTCTTTAATTAGAGGGGTAATTGTCTCAGGTTTTCCTTTCTTATAAAATTCTTGAAGAAGATTAAGAATATCTTCTTTTCGAACTTTAGATGGTAAATTTATATTTTTTTCTACGCAATATTCTCTTAATTCGTTAATTGTCCAATTCCGAAGAGTCTTTTCAGTTAGCACATCTTGGTTATATTCTACTATCTCCGGAATTATTTCTTCTTTTTCACTCGTTTCTTCCCATTTGACTTCAACTTTTCTATAAATATCTTTATCAATATCTTCTTTTACAATTGGTTTTGGTTTCACTTCCATAATTTTAGAAGGAATTTTTACTCCAATTGCGTCTTTCATTAACTTTTCTAATTCTTTTTCTGAAATTCTACCTTTGTATTTTCCATCACCCTGCGAAATGATATTATACGCGCTCTGAACAAATATCGGAATGTATCGTTCAATCAAGCCTGATCTCTTTTCACTTTTTCGAATATTTGCTCTTCTATTAAGATATACTCTTAATCTTCTTCCTATTGCCTCAAGACAAAATTTGATTTCTTTGAGTAGATCTTCATCTTCAGCTAACGCATTCTTCGATTGAGATTTAAACATTAGGTGAACGTAGGGCCCTGAAACATTTACTATAAGTTTGATTGGCCCTTTTGGAAGATTGTTGTCGTAAGTATCCAATTTATAATTTTTCCAATTTACTGATTGAACAGCTTTAGTTATTGCACAATCGGCGCTATCTCTTAATTTAGGGGTTCTGTTCACAAAACGTGAAAGCACATCTCTAGAGCGTTTAGGAGTATCCAGTTTTTTTGGATCATTGCAATAAGCCAATGAAGCTTCAACAACATACGCTAAACCTTTACCAGAAGTTGGGGGTCTTGTTTCTGCGCTAACAAAATCATCATCTTTCGTATAATTTTCAGTAAAGAACTCAAACACTTCCTGATATGAGTCTTTTAGTACTTCAGTAGAAGAAATTATTTTTTTTTGAATCGTCTGTTGAAATTGATCTGATTCTATGTTATGATCTTTAATATCAACACGGGTTAATATCTTTGAGTTAAACACTTTAATATCTTCAATTCCTACAATATTATCTTCTATGGTTTCACTCTCCAACAATGGTTTTTGTTTTTCTTTATCCTTTTTTATTTTATCCTGTAAGACTTCAAGTGAAGTTTTAAGATTTTCTGTAGGATCATCGAAATAATCAACATTATCTGATATTTTTAGTCCAATCTCCTTTATTAAAGTGCTTTCTAAAACGATATCTCCAACAGGGATTGCCGTATCAGTCGGAGGATTCATGTATTTAATAGATTTAAAAGCGTGAAAAAGTGCATTAAATTGTTCATTTGTTAATTCAGAAGGTTTTACTTTTGAAATTTGAACCTCATTAACAATGTCTTCAAGCTCGGTTCTATTTTTTAATTTCTTAGCCTCTATTATTCCATGATTAGCACTAAAAGCCTTTTCTAAATCAATCTTGATTTTTTCCCTTTCTATGATAATGTCATCTATTTCTTTGATTAAATTCTCGATGTCCTTCTCTATTTTTTTTTCATCTTTTTTAGTTTCAGATTTCTCTATACGGTTTAGATGTTTTTTAATTTCATTAGTCAAATTAACTAAATTTTTATCAAATTGGTTATATTTTTCCATAGCCTCCCAATACTTATTTTTCAAATCATCAGAATCAACATTGTAAATTATCAATTTATCTCTTGGTTTTGTTGAACGTCCAAAAACTCTTTTTTCAAACTTAAAGAAAATAATTTTATCAGTTTTTTTCACTAATTTGTTTACAAATCCATTTTCAAGGATCAAAAGAGATAATTTATCTTGTAAATTTCTCTCAGCTATATTTAGAATGTCCTTAGCAGTTTTAGAACTCATTCTTACAAAATTATCTTGTAAAAAAGCTGAAATTGTTAAGTTTTCTGATTTTGTCAGGAGGTCTTGCAAATCCCCTATATTAGTTGAAGATGGATGTGGTTTTGCATATTTTGGTTGTTTAGGAAAACTTGAAACTAATCTTCTATAAATCCATTCTTTTCCAAAAGGATCAATAAATATTAAAGTTATATGGGGATTCAATAGTGCAGTTTCTTTAATATATGTGTCAACAAAACCCCTAACATATTTTACGTTTAAATAATTTAATTTGATGTAAGTCCCATGAAGGAATTGACTATCGACTTCAGTGGGGCGAATTAAATATTTCTTTTCGTTCTTTGAAGTTGTAAAAAATTCTGAAACCGTGGCGTAGATGGAATCTTTTGATTTTGATACTGCAACAATGGGCTTTCCGGTTGTATTTTGAGCGTCGCTGAATGCACTTGGAGCACCAAACCCTTGGCTTCCGCGAGTTTGCTTCAATTCAAGACTTTTTGAAGAAGCAAGATAACTTCCAAATTTACGTAAATCTACTTTGTGCATACCTATACCATTATCAAACATTTCAAAAGTATAACTCATTACATTCTTTTGTGATAACTCAGAGGTTAAAAAGGATGCAGCTTCAGATTCTCTTAACCGAATTATAACAAGTGGTTCAATATCAACAATTGGTTCAACAGGTTTAAGAATTTCGTCCATATCTTCTATAATTCGCTTTACTTCTTCCTCAACCTCAATTTCCTCTCGATCAACTATTTCTCCAGATTCTTCCTCCTTATCTTTATACATAACCAAGTCTGTTTCAGAAGGTTCGATAGAAGGCGTTGGACCTATTTCTTGCATTAGTACTATTTTAGCTTCATTATTTAGAGGTTGATCAGCTTCATCTTCTTTTGCCTCTTTAAGAATGGATAAGTTCTCTAAGGATAATTCTTGATCAAGAGAAAATTGAATTCTTGAATCGCCCTCATCTAACTCTTTCCATTGAAATTCTTCTATTGCATCTAACGCATTATCTAGAAATTCTGAAGCATATTGTTGGTGCTTCCAATACCCAAACTCAAAACCCACTAATTGCGTGCGCTTTCTCATAAACTGGGCGATCGTACCTTGCTTTATTCTACCTTCTTCTTCAGAGGACATTTTAGTTTCACATTTCCAATTTTTTATACTAAAATTGATAACTAACCAATTATACTTAATTTTATAGATATTATAATTAATATTGCACGAATAATCTAATTCTTACGCAATTCAATCAATTTTTCAAAATGTATCTGGTCAATCATTTTGAACAGAAATTGATTTACTATTTAAATCTTTTCTTTAAATAAAAAAATTTATTAAGGAGTAGTCGACTATTTGTTAACTTCTCTGGTTCTATAGTTTTCTAAAGCTACATCAAGGATTTTTGATGCTATATATCTTTTAGTATGTTTTTCAATATGTGTTATATGCTTTTCTTTATTTATTATGTAGACTTCATTATCCTTACTATTGAAACCAATATCATTTCGTCCCACATCGTTAGCGACGATTAGATCGGCCTCAGATTTTATAAGTCGGTTGTAAGCACGATCAATTAACTCGGAACGAGAAACATTAATTTCTGCTTTAAATGCAATAATAAAAAGATTATAGTCTTTTCTTCGCGCTACACCCAATATTTTAGGGGTTAATTGCATATTTACTTTCAATTCTTCGACTTCATCAGAGGATATTTTTCCCTCAACATATTCAGTAGGCTTGTAATCAGAGATTGCAGCAGCAGATATAAACATGTCGTAGTTTGAATAAGAGAGCTCATCTTTAATAGTTTTTATAAAATCATGGGCTGATTCGACATGAATAGTGTTTATATAGTCTGGAATCTTCACCATACATTCACCTGCCACTAATAGTATTTCAGCACCTCTCGCTGAAGCCTCTTTAGCAAGTTCGATACCCATTCTCCCCGACGATTTATTTGATAAATACCTTATATCATCTATCGCTTCACGACTTGGACCAGCAGTAATTAGGATTTTCTTGCCTTCAAGATCTCTTGTTGTGATTAATAAATCTAATACTTTATCAATTACATCTTCCACTTTTGAAATCTTAGCCTTTCCTTCTGATAATCGTGGTCCTAATACATTTATACCGTGTTCTTTCAAAAGAGAGATATTTTTCTCAATTATAGAATGATACATGCTTTCATGCATAGCAGGAACTATCACTATGGGTATAGAAGAACCAAAAGCAGTTGAAACCATTGTAGTAACTGGAGTGTCATCAATACCGTTAGCAATCTTGGAAATTGTATTTGCTGTCGCAGGACAAACTAAGATTAAATCTGCTTTACCGCTCGCATTAGGTCTATTTCCTGCTAAAAATACGTGTTCGACAGCTCCAGTTAATTTAGTAATTACAGGATTCCCTGTTGCCCAGTGCATTAGGGAGGGCTTAATCAATTCTGTAGCTGCTTTTGACATACAAGGAATAACTTCAGCACCTAAGCGCATTAATTCCCTCGCAATTACAGGAGCGTTGATTACTGCAACTGAACCAGTTAAACACATGCATATAGTCTTTCCTCTTAAAATAGTCCCTTTACTTTCTATAATGTCCTTGGAAGGATGACGTAATGGATGTTTTACCATCGTTCTAATGTTATTTTTAATTAATATGTTTAATAGAAATATATGTTCAATTTAAAAATAGTGCAATCTTTTAACTCTTTTTGTAAATTGAAAGATAACTTAGATGTAGATCGTTTAGTTAGAATGCTATAACTAAGGTAGTATAATAAAATTATTGTATTTTCTATAGTATTAGTAGAAGTTAAATACATTCATAATATTGACTCATTTTAAAAAAGAAAGAAAAATAGGGGATGTTTTAATAATAACCATCTAATTATGGTCCTATACCTTCTTGGCCAGGCATTTTTTATCACTCAATTTGTTAACAGAAATTTTAAATTTTCATTGAAAATATTTGAATCCTTTTTGATTCAACTTATACTAATTATTTTATTCGAAATAAAGATTTTAAGAATATGATTTGAGTATTAACTTAATACTTAAATTTGAAAATAATAAATTATTGCTTAATTCCAGGTCTCGATGGCGTTCAAGGTGATTTACGATGAAGTCAAATTTTCTCTTCAAACACATTTATTTTTAAATTGAGCCTATCGCTATAGTTCGAAATTTTATTAAAGAGATCTTGACTGATATATTTATCTGGATCCAAGTTTAAAATTTTGAAAAACTGGCTACCATAATAAGTTTTTACCAATTCTAACATCTTATATGTTCCGGTATCAAGTTCAGTAAATCTATATACCTGCGATTGTTCAAATTCTTCTTTTCTGATTTTTAGAATCTCATTAGAATATTTTACAAATGGAGTGTGTAGCATCTTTTTGATGTCAAATACAATGGTACTACCCACTTCTCTTTCTTTGAGAAGTTTTTTTATGGTTAAATGAACTCTACTCATTAATTTTATTCGGAATTCATCCAGACTACTAGCTTCATATAGTAATTCGTTAATTATTTCAGTATATGGTAATTCTAATCCAGCTAATTCGGTGGATAAATTTAATAGGATTTTGAATTGATTTGTATTCTTTTCAGGATTTGTTTTGAGTATTTCATAAATATACTCTTTCTCCTTATTAATGAAATTAAACAAAAACTTTCGAAATGCTTTTAAAAACTTTCCATAATTTGGGACAAATTGTTTATTAGGATTGTCTAATGCTATTTCATACGCTTCAAATGGGCTTACATTTTTACTTAGAACAGACCTTATTAATCCTAAAGGGTAATATCCTTCGATAATTGCCATCCCTTTTTCAATACTGCTAATAGCATCCTTGAATGAACATTTTGTAATAACATTAATTATTTTAATAATATTACCTTCAATTTTTACAGGTGTCTTTTGACAATAGCATAAATCAAATGGCTTTAAATCGTGATATAGAGAATTATTTTGATCGGGAATAACAATTTGTGCTCCGTAAGCATTTACTAAACTACCTTGCCTTGGTTTATTAGCTAAATCCCATTCGACGATCATAAGATCGTTAATACTGGAGTAAACTTGATCAATATCGTAGTTATATTCTATAGGTTTACTTATTAGTGAGAAAACATCAACGTAACTAATTTCATAATCATTGTCTTCTCCCCAAAACTGTTTCTTGTAATAAAAAATATCTGGGAAGTTCTGTAAATCGTCTAAAAACAATTCTTTAATTATCAAATAATTAACTCCTATTTCTGAGGATTTAATAGTAGAATCGTTTATCCCATAAAATCCTATATGATTTATGATGTAATGATAAGCAGGATTCTCGATATTCTCTTTATTGTGATTTACGATATAAGTATTTCTTTTTTTTCTAAAATCAATTTTAGATTGTTTAATGTTATGCTTTTCCTTAAGAAGTCTGAGAAACGCGAACTTCTTAAGATATACTTTTTTTTCCAATTCCTTTATTTCGGTCTTATAAGATTTATATTCATCGAAATACGAGGTTTTTGGAATTTCAAATACCTCGAATTGCTTCTTCATTAACTTTAATTTATCAATAACACTGAAGTTCTCTATTTCATTTTTAAAATAGATAATAAGTTCATTTTTAAATGATACAAAACTCGTAGAAGTAATGAATTCTTTAAAAAGTGGATTGAGGCTAACTAGAGCGTTGTATTTCCTTTTTATAAAATACATCGAGAAATATCTCTCGTTAAAAACCTTTGAATTTGCCATTTTTAATAATTCTGTAATTAAAGATTCAATAAATGATTCACTCTGAAATTCATAGAAATCTAATAATTTGTCGGTATAATCAATTATTCTTAATATCTCAAAAAAGGAATATTTTGAAGTAGATTTCAAAAATAATCTTATTCCTTTTTCTATGTAATGGTTGTATTTGAGAATGTAAGTACTTAATTCGTTACTATATGCCGATTGTAAGAATTCAAAGAATTCAATGAATAAATTATTTTCAATTGCTGTTTTTAAATATCTTTCAATTATCGGCTCACATTCTTGCTGATTTATGATGGCTTTGTTTAAATAACTTAAACCTTCAACGCAATTATTGCTGTTAATACATGTATTAGCTAATTTTAGATAATTCGCACTCTTCTTTTTTGATCCAAAATCTTCAGAAGTTAATTGCATTTTGCTAATTTTTTCCACGAGCTCTAAAGAAATTGATGGTTTAATCATTGTTAAGAGTTTTATAAGATGAATGCATATTTTGTCATCAATTTCACTGTGTATTAAAAAAGTGGGGCAATCATGAAAAATTTCATTTTTATTTTTGTTTATGATTAAGTGATATTCACGTTCATTATCTAAAATAACTGCGCTGACCTTTATTGGATCTTCTTCTAACGAGATTATATTAATTTTATTTTTCGGGAATTCAACTGATTTTTTATATAACTCCTTTCCATATCTTTCAATTATTATTTCTGAAAGCAATTTTTTAGTCATGTTTTTAAAATCTCGATTTTATAATCTCTGACATTAATTTTGGAAATTCATTCCAATCTTTAATAGTCAAAAGTTGTCCCCCTGCTATTTTTACCATTTTTTCAGCTTCTTTTAAATTAAAGGAGGATTCTGGAGAGACTAAAATGAAATCTACATTTAAAGAACGAAGCTTCCTTAATTCCTCGTTGGCTTGCTGAATATCATATACTTCTGCGTCAGTAAAAAGAACATTTAATTTCTCACGAGAGCTAGAGTTTTCTTTAAATTGTTTGTTTGCCCATTCTAAAGCGCTTTGAAGCCGGGTACCCCCTTTTGCAGAAACCATAAGTAATTCATCTGCTAATTTTTCCATATCTACTTTTTCAGACAATTTTTTTAATACATGCGTATCTGACTCGAAAAAGGCAACCCCAATTTCGTCTTTTCGCATACCATAGACTAACATTGTGACACAAATAGCCATATACGCAAGTTTCTCACCCGTCATCGAGCCACTAATGTCAAGTTCAAAGCAAAACGAGCGTAATCCCTTCGCGGTCTCGTAAACGTAGAAGTCGTCGTAATTTATATGATCTAATTTTTTACCTTTCTCTAAAAGATTAAATATCGTCTCTTCTAGATCAATGTTTTCAAAATCGTCTCCTATAGTGTATGGCCGTACCACATTGATAGGTATAGTTCCTGTTGTTGCGCTTCCTAAGCGAGCTCTTGAATAATAAATGCCTAAATCGATTAGCATTTTCTTTGCTAATTCTTTCACTTTTATTTTTACTTGTTCGGGTAAATTGTTCCTATGGATAAACCATTGTCTAAGAAGATTCTCGCCACTTCCAGCAGATAAACAAGAAATTAGTTTGTCTTGTCCCTCTTTTCCTCCAATTTGCTGTGCTCCTTTCAAAGCTTCAGTCAAATCAAAATGACCAAGAGCTCCTAAAGCATCTCTGTTATCGTTAGCCAAAGCACTGCCTAGCAATTCTTTAATTCTTTCTCTATTTAACTGATCACGTAGTTGTTCCATTAAATTGCTGACTCGCTGAAAATCTGCAATATTTTTTTCAACCATTTTTTTCAGCAATTGATAATTGGGTTCAAGTAACTCGTATATTTCTTCTTCGGACATTTTTAAATCTTTACCAATTCTTTTAATATCTTCTGAATCAGGATCTAATCCGATCTTTC
Organism: Promethearchaeota archaeon; assembly: GCA_019894735.1. The sequence continues at coordinate 20,421 of JAGXOB010000031.1, forward strand.
TTAGGAATTCTGTGGCATTTTTTAACTGATCTGGAGTTTCACAAGCCTCTAGTGTTTTTGATACTAAATCTGGTAATTTTTGAGATATTTTTTGACCACAGTGCATATTTGGACAACTATTCATTAATTGTTGTATTTGATGAGATAGCGATTTAAACGCTTCAAATTTTATATTTTCATTACTTGCTTCATTAATTGCATTCTCAAGAGATTGATTAAACAGATTGTTCCAAGATTTATTAGCAAATGCATTTTTTGTCAAACTCTCTAACGAAATATTCATTTGGGTTTTTGAAGATTGCTGATCAAGGCTTTTAAGCAATTCTTCTCTTAGGTTTGTACCAAAGTATTGGTCTAGTGAATTTGCTAAACTAAAATTATGTTCAAAAGAGGATTGTTGTAAAGAATTATTCAAAATATTATCTAAATCAAACTTAGGAATTTCGCCTAAAGTTTTCGCAGCGTTAAATAGTTGATCGAGATTTTTAAGTTGATTTTTAAGTTGATTTTTAGCATTTTGGATTTGATCTTTTACACTTTGATTATCTGAAGTCTCATCGATAAATTTAATAGATTTTAAAAGATCGTCTAATTTATCGGAATTAATTAATTTAGATAAATCGTCAGCAATATTTTGATTGTTAAGTGCTTTACTTGCTAGTTTTTCCCATTCTCTTAAAGATTTTTGCTGAATTAAATCATTTAAACCTAGATTAGATCCTGCTTTTAAATCTTCGGGATTCAGAGAGTTTATTTTCTGTTCTAACCTTCTTTGCGCTTCTTGGATTAAATCTTCCAAGGAGGATATTTCTTCTTTGTACAATTCTGAGTCGTCGTTGAAAAATTGTAATGCAGACTTGTATGGGTCTTCATCACGCTTAGAGTTTAGCTCCTCAAGAAAGTCTTCTAATTTTTGGATTTTGTCAGTATTTATTGATTTAGTCATTTCAATTTCATCGATCATCTCTTGAAGTTTGTCCAATTCTGATTGAAGGTCGGTTCCTAGAAGTTCTTCAGCCAAATCGCCATCACCATAATCATCACCATTAAAAAAGGAATCCATGATATCTTTTTTGTAATTTGGAAACAAAATCTGAAAAGCTATATCTTTTGCTAACTCTTGATTGTCGGGGAAGGAAGTAACAGTGCTAATTTCAATATAATCGTTTGGTGTGACCATTCCCTTACGATAATATCTCGATAAAATTAATTTAGGAATGGACAAGACTTGACGTGAAGAGGGGATTTGCACAATTTCTCGATGTCTGCGCATTTTTCGAATGAAATCTACAGCAAATTCACACGGATTTTCAGGAAAAATTCCCATAAAATTTCTTTCTCCCCCTAGGCACCTAATGTTTTATGGATAATACTATCAATGATGTTTTCTACTTTTGTGCCCGGTTTTGGTTTGATGCTTCCAAATAACACATTTTGAGTAACTTGCGAGAGGTATTCATTGATTGACATCTTATCTTTTAATTCTCCTTTTTTTTCTAAAGTTTTTCTACGGGCTAATAGTTTAGCAATTGCTATGCCAGCTCTAATAGACGCAGGGATTTCAATATCTATCTTATTCTTTCGCGTTTCATTTATAATAGAATAAATTAATTCTAATTCAGATTCTTCTATAACAAAATGTTCTGGTAAATTTATTCTTATTATATCAAGCTCGGTTGCTTTATCTGGATAAGATAATTTAATCCAAACTTTAATTCTATCTTTTAATGCCTCAGATAACCTATGGGTTCCTGAAAGTTCTTCAGGATTCATGGCGGAAATAAAAAAGAAATCCTTATCAGCTTTAATTCTACCCAAATGAGGGATACTAATTGACGCTTCCTCTAAAGGTTCTAGTAATGTATTTTGCGAGTATTCGGTAGCTCGATTTATTTCATTTGCTAAAAACGTTCCACCTTCCAACATTGCTCTCAAAAGGGGACCGGGGTTAAATGCTTCTAATACAAAGCCTTTTTTCAATGTAATAGCTGGATCGAAACTACCTATAAAGTGGCTAGGTTTTATAGATTCATCCATTGTTAACCAATTAAAATTCTTATTTTTGTGTTCCTTAGCTCTTAACCCAGCAAAATATCGACATAGAATTGTTTTTCCTACTCCTGGCGGCCCAACAAGGGCAGGGAATAATCCTGTTGCTTCTGCGTCTCTAAGTAATTCTAAAGCTTTACCGTATTGCCCTGTTAAAACGATATCAATTTGTTCCTCAGAGATATCCTTGATAAGTTGTTTGTTAAACAGTTCCTCAAATTTTTGTTTATCTATCATCTTAAAATCTACTGGAATGATGGTTCTAAATATATTTTATTTATGATTATAGTAATTGTTAATTTTTAATCTATATTTTTATATTGTATAAACAGTACAAAAAATCTTTTGATCTCTATAAAATTTTGACTCAAAATACTCAACCACATCCCTTTTTAAAGTGGGCTGGCGGTAAAAGGCAACTAATTCCACAAATGGCTAAATTTTTCCCTAAAAATTACAATAAATACATTGAGCCTTTCATTGGTGGTGGAGCCGTCTTTTTCCACTTACTTCCCGAAAAATCAATTATATCAGATAACAATCCAGATTTAATAAATTGCTATAATGTTATAAAAGAAGATGTAGAGAGTTTAATAAAATCTTTAAAGAAACATAAATATGAAAAGGATTATTATTATGAAATTCGAGTTCTCGACCGGGATCAAAATAAATATGCAGAATTATCAGATATTGAGAAAGCTTCGCGATCTATTTATTTAAATAAAAGTGGATACAACGGTCTATATCGTGTCAATAGCAAAGGTTTCTTTAATGTGCCTTTTGGAAGGCATAAAAATCCAAAAATATGTGACGAGGATAATTTAAGAAAAGTAAGTATGGTGTTAAAGAACATTGAAATATATCTGGGTTCTTTCGAAATTTGCATAGATTTTGCTGAAAAAGATGATTTTATATACTTAGACCCTCCTTATTATCCACTTTCTGACAC
>JAGXOB010000319.1 GCA_019894735.1 Promethearchaeota archaeon
ACCATAAACTAATAGAATTCATATCGTAGATTAGAAAATTAAACATAATTATTGGAACAATACTCCCAAAAGAACCACTGACATTTGAAATTAGAATTATATTCTTTTTTATATTTTTTTGTTCTGAGGATTCCAACATTAATTTACTCATTCCTGCTTTGATAATTAGTCTACTTGTAAAATTCAAAGCCAAGAATATTCCAAAATAAGACAAATTATCAATATTTAAATTAAAAAACGAAAAGCTGAAGAAAAGAAACACGCTTGAAATCAAAATGAGTTTTTTCTTCTTATGCGAAAATTTGTCAAAAAATAAGCCTGTGATTGGACCTAAAAAGAGTGTTAGATAGGATAGAAATTGGATAAAGGCCAATTCAATTCTATTCACATCTAATATAACTAACATGAAGACGGGGATGTATAAAAATACAAACGTGTTAATTAAGCTAATAGTGAAATAGACAACGAAAAACGAAATGTAATTAGCTTTAAGTAGATTCATTCGAATAAGCTCAACATTTTTATTGCTTATTCTTTCTTTTTACTCAATCTATAAAAAGATATGAAAATAAGAAGATATTCAAAATAGTTTTGAAAGTTTATACAAAATTTTGGAGTAGCGTAAGTATTCTTTCTAACACTTTTTCTTTAAATCTAATACGATCGACCTTAAATTGGTATTTCTTTACGATTGTTTCTTCCAGAGTGGAAAACCCAATATAAACTAAACCTACTGGTTTTTCGGGTGTGCCACCTGAAGGCCCTGCGATCCCGGTAATACCTATTCCGATGGAAACATTTGATAAAATTCTAATATTTTTAGCCAAATGCTTGGCAATTATTTCCGAGACCGCTCCATATTGACTCAAGTCATCAGGATTGATGTTCAAGAGAGATTCTTTAGAAGAATTACTGTAGCATATTATACCTCTTTCAAAAACTTTAGAGGCACCAGGAATATTAGTTATCATATTCGAGATATACCCTCCTGTACAAGATTCAGCAACTGCTAAGGTTATTTTACTCTTTGTAAATTTCACGACTATTTCTTTGATACTATCTAAACTATCCATTATAATTCTATTAAGTTTTACAAAATACTTTTATCTGGTTAATTTACTAAAAATCTTGAAGATTTAAAGCAAACTGTTTAATAATAATAAGCAATATAAATAAAAAATAATACTTATAATTTATATTTTAAAGAAGTATAAGAAACTGCATGGACGAATTGAATAAAAACTAGAATGTGATTTTATGAGTGATAGTGACGAACGGAAGGATTTTGTTTTCAAAATAACTGTAATTGGCGATGGAGGAGTCGGTAAAACCTCTTTAATCAAAAAGTATACAAAGGGAAGTTTTAAGAAGGAGTATATTAAAACATTGGGAGCCCAATTCTCTAAATATGACGAGAAAATAGAAGGGAGCGCAGTAAAATTGTTTTTCTGGGATATTGCAGGCCAAGCTGAATTTTCATTTATGAGACCAACGTTTTACAAGGGGAGTAAAGCTGCGATTATAGTTTTTTCTCATGCATCAGGTGAAGTTGAGAAAAGTTTTGATCATATCTTTGATTGGCACGAAGATATTAAAAAATATTGCGGAGATATTCCAATTGTACTATTCGGTAATAAGATCGATTTGATAGATGAAACCTCAGTTGACAAGGAAAAGATAGAAGAAATAGTTAATAAAAGAGATTTTCTAGGATTCTATAAAACTAGCGCAAAAACAGGGAATGGCGTGTACGAAGCGTTTCAATCGATAATTAAAAATCTATATGAGAAATATAAAGACCTTTAAAATTAAGTTAAGATTCTATTAGCATTATAAGGTGATTTAAGTTAGAAAAGTTTCAAGAAGGGTATCCGAAAATTTTGTTCTTTTCGTCGTCTCATTGCGGACCGTGCTTACCAATAGAAGAAATGCTAAAGAGAATTAATATTTCAATGTTTGGAAAGAAATTATATATCGAAAAAATAGATGTAGAGAAACATTACCAGTTAACTAAAGAATATAAGGTTACTTCATTACCAACAATTATAATAGCAGACAGAATTTTAAGTAATGTAATTTCTGAAGAAGATATTATTGACGCTATTCTCTATGGATTCATATCTTCCGTTAAAATATTATAAATATAAATAAATTAAAGTATGAGAATGTAAAAAAATGGATCGACAATTACTTTCAAAAATTTTAGTACAAATGAGGAAACATTTGAAATCTGGAAAAGAG
>JAGXOB010000320.1 GCA_019894735.1 Promethearchaeota archaeon
ATCCGAATGTGGATATTAAAATAAGTAAAAATGAAAAATATTCAAATTTTGAAAAAATCTTGGATATTAAAAAATGGGTTAATGAAGAGTTCTAGGTTTGGCACGTGCACCCAAAAAAATCAGCAAAAAATTGTGGTTTTCTCTTTTTTTAGAGTTTATTTTAGTTTTTCCAAAAATGTGCTCGCGCGCGCATCCGTAATAAAGGACGAGGTTAACCCTTTTTGGTAAGTTTTTTAATTACAAAAAGATAAGTAAACACTTAAGGTTATTATACTAGTGTACTTGTGTTCGCAAGAGAGCATTTTAATGTGATTTATCTACCCATTCATCCCAGCATTTGTCCGAGCAGAATTGATATTGGTTAGGTTTAAGTGGGCAACCACATTGTTTGCATTTCTTTTCTGGCATACATGCTTCACACATTAGCGCTCACCGTTAATGATTTATCTGTTTTGCTTTAGAAGTGATAGACAACGTTTGCCATTAATTGGGTTTGGGATTAAAATTTAATCCTCCAAATATTTAAAAAAAGGGGATTTTGCAGGAAATTAATCATTGTTGAAAGGATAATAACAACTTTGCACCTAGAGTGTTATGATTAAAATGTCTACAAAGAATTGTAAAAAATGTGGATCATCATCAACTGCAGATGCCCAATTTTGTCCAAATTGTGGAGCTTCCTTTGCCGTTGCTTCAACTAAAAGTGAGTTGATGGTAGTTACAACATCTACAATTCCAGGATATGAAATTGTGAAAGCTTTGGGAATCGTTCATGGCATGACTGTTAGAACTAGGGGTGTTGGCGGAAAAATTATGGCTGGAATTGAAGGAATGTTTGGCGGAGAAGTTACTTCTTATAGTTCTGAAGCAGAAAAGGCACGAAAAGAATCAATGGAAAGATTGATTGAAAATGCCAGAAGTGTTGGTGCTAACGCAATAGTCCGAACAGATTTTGAAACAAGCGACATACTAAACGGAACAGCCACCATATTTTCTGCCTACGGGACAGGTGTGATCATTAAACCTCTTAAAAAGTAGGCTTAATCAGAGACAAAAAAATTCAAAAAATTAAAAAAGGGGGCGTTTGCGGAAGAATATTTGAGATTTCTCCAAAATTGCACTGAGAAAATGATGGTTAGGCGCGCAATAACTACTCTTATGGTCTATCAGGCACTCACATTTTTGGGCATTAATTTTAAGTACCAAAGGTGGTTAAGACATAGCTAATTCGGTCTAAAAGTTGAATATTAACTATGAAATTTAATAGAAGAAGTAAAGGGATTTCTCCAATATTTGTAATTGTATTAACTGTTTTCATTGACGTAACTGGTTTCGGAATTATTATTCCACTTCTACCATTTTATGCAAATGAATTTCAAGCAGGTCCTACTGCACTTGGGGTTTTGATAGCGTCTTTTGCTATTATGCAATTCTTTTTTTCCCCACTATTAGGAAAAGCATCCGATAAACAGGGTAGAAAACCGATATTACTTATTTCACTTTTTATCTCCTTTATTAGCTTTACAATATTTTCTTTTGCTAACTCATATCTTATGCTACTTTTTTCCCGAATAATAGGAGGTATTGCTACAGAAAGAGCAGTAGCACAAGCTTACATTGCAGATGTAACAGACCACAAAAATAGGACAAAGGAGATGGGAAAAATTGGTGCAGCTTTAGGTGCAGGTTTTATCATTGGTCCAGCCTTAGGTGGAATCCTTAGTACCTATGGGTTTTCTATTCCTGGATATGCAGCCATGAGTCTAACTTTAATAAACATTTTATTTGTAATTTCTTTCCTTCCAGAACCTCAAAGAATCAAAGAAAAAACGATGGAAAGTATAAGTCAAAGTTCAGGATATTTTCGAGGGCTACGCGATTCTTTAAGAAAACCACTCCTAGGCCCCACGCTTCTAATTCTTTTCATTGTTACGTTAGCTTTTAGCACAATACCAGTCATAGTCCCATTGCTTAGCATAGACTTCTTCAACTTCAATTCTCTTGAATTATCTTATGTTTTCATTTATATTGGATTGATTCAAATCGTAATGCAAGGTTTCTTGATAAACAGACTTTCCAAAAGATTTGGAGAAGAAAAGCTAATTGCATTAGGTCCAATATTGATGGCAACAGGGATTCTTCTAATGCCAATTTTTCAAAACGTGGCAATTTTCTTTTTGGCAAATGC
>JAGXOB010000321.1 GCA_019894735.1 Promethearchaeota archaeon
TATCCTTAAATGTACAATTCCTCACAATAAAATATTTTCTTGAATTTCGAATCGTTAGGCAATCAATAGCAGGGGGATAGATAATAGTTACATCTTCTATTATATAGGGGTAGTCTTTCGTACCATCTCCTGTCGTACACCATGGTTGAGCTCTTGCCCATGACCAATTACCATAAAATGTAGTATTAGTGGTTGCTAATGCATCAATTATTATATAATCATATGTAGCTGAAGTCCTTGGTTTATCAACCTTATGCGTAAAGTCATTGCTAAGATTAAAGTTATAATTAAGAAGTAAAGGAAAAACAAGCCCCAAAATTAATAATATCACTAAATTTTTTGTTTTTGTTTTCATATTCTTATTCCTAAATTTTGTTATTATATATTTCTATGTGAAACTAATTAATAAGAATATGTTTTAAATTGAATCTCTGACATTTTTGGAAAGAGCTTAAAATTAAATGATTTAATGAGGTTTTAAAAAGAGGAGACAGATTTTATATTATATTTGGTTATAATTAATCGAAGAACATCCTTATCTTAATGAAAATTTATTACTATTCGGGAATGGTTAATGACTATTCTATTTCAGCCATTGTTCCAATCTCTTTTTAGCATTTTCCATGACTCGTTCATGAGGAATTACTTTACCTTGCTCAAGTTCTTCAATACCAGCTAAGATCTTTTTTTTGACATAAAGATGATACATTATATCATCAATAGTAGCATTTTCTGGCAATTTTTTTATCAGTTCTATAATCTCTTTCTTAAGATTAGAAGTCATACTCTATCAATATCTAAATAATTATTCAAACTTTTATATTTTCTCATCTAAAGATAAAGAACTATTTTTATTCAAATATAATTATTGCTGTATCTTCCTTAATTCTATCAAGAACTATTTGGATTTTTGATTTTTATCTTTCAATTATTTTTAAGTTCTCTTACCATTGGACATAATATGAAATTCGTTTAATCTGAATTTAAAGATAATTGTTTTATGAATATTTAATTTAAATATTATTACAGTAATTGTTTGTTAAATTTCTACTTCACTAAGAATAAGTGTCAAACTAGTAATAAAATTTAGACTGAGTTTTATGAGTGGTTAAGTGCACCTAAACTCTTATATTAGGGTAATTATTCTATCTAATCAAAGTAGGCACAATTAAGATAGAATTTAACCAAAATTACATATTAAATCTAATCATAATCTATGACAAATGAATCAAAATCAGAATTAAAAAAAAAAATTGAATCGGAATACCATAAAAAACTAAAAGAGCTAGAATCAAGCTTAGCAGCAAAACATAAGCAGTTAAAACAAATTGAGCAATCCATACAGCATGAATCAAAAAAGATTTATGGTTCAAAAAAGACTCATAGCTCAACTCTTTCTAAATTCAAAACTAAAAAAGTTGAAATAGATGCGACGATTATGAAGTTAAAGAAGGAGATAAAACACATCAGAGATGAACATGTCAAGAAGTTAAGAAAATTATGAAGTATTAATACTATAAATCCAAAATTTTACTACTCAGGGATAATTATTGTCGTATCTTCCTTGATTCTAACGAGAACAATTTGTGTTTTTACCCCTTCAAGTTCTCATATTATTAGAGAAAATACGAAGTTCGTTTAATCTGAATATAAAGATAATTATTTCCCTTTCATCACGAAAGGGTTAATAAAAAAAGTTTTGACCATTTCTCGATATCCTAAATGACGACAATTTATTTTTTTGTTAATTAGGTAGGTTTTCGTTTCCAAATTTTCATCGATTCAAAAACAAAGACAGAAGTGCAATAAATTATAAAAAACAGAAAAAGTAGGCTAGCTGGATTGGTAATAAATGCATCACCATAAAGGGTGGCAAGATATACGTATCCTATAACACCTAGAATATTAATAACTAAGTATAAAGAATATCGGGGAATCATAAGATGTCCCAAACGAAAATAAAATCCTAATACACCCTTTTTGACACTTTCCTTCACGTAATATTTACCATCTTTATCGTTTTTTGAAATTATCCCAACTTTCACTAATTTATTTAATTGATACGAGACAGTTCCAGAAGAGACCAATTTTAATGCCTTTTGAATTTCCCGTACTCCCGCGCGATGATGAGTCAAAATATACCAATATACTTGGAGAGTCTTACCTTGCAATACTTT
>JAGXOB010000322.1 GCA_019894735.1 Promethearchaeota archaeon
CTTACATCGGTTTTTTTACAAATATATAATTTTAACTTCATGTCATTTCAGCCTATTGAATCCTTGATAATATTAATGGATTGAAAATCATAAGCTTCCTAACTTTCACTAGTATTATTACTTTTAACTAATAGTTTCTAATAGCTTATTGGTAACGAATTTAAAGACATGATTATTATACTTTAACAATTGTAATTAGCATTGATACACTTCATTTTAAATTCTTAATCCTGAAATTTGTAATTTTACTGTAATCTTCATTAATTCTTAACAATTTACCAGAAAAATTGATAAATAACTATTACTATTTCACATAGCCTTAGAGGAATTTGAATGGCAAGTAAAATCCTAGTAAAAGACCTGATGTCAACAGATGTTGAAAAATTCGAAAATTACACGACTGTAGATGTAATAGCAGAAGCTATGTCATATAAAGACAAAAACTATGTGATGGTTGAACAAAGTGGAATACCAACTGGAATTATCACAACCCGAGATATTATTGTGCGAATGCTTACACAAGGGTTAGATCCTACCATAAAAATCGCAAGAGAAATTTATACTAATCCTTTAGTTGTAATTGAACAAACAGAAACTGTCGAAGAAGCTGCAAAACTTATGCAAGAGTGGCAAATCAAACATTTACCTGTGACAAATAAAGGCAAACTTGTAGGTATGATAACATATCTAGATATCGCTTTTAATGTTCCAGCATTGCTACCAGCTATGAAAAAACTATACACTAAATAAAGGTACGTAAAACTCAACTAGAATAGTCTATTTAGCGAAAACCCGTAAACTTTCAGAAAATTAGGTGAAGGTGGGTTTTGCTCTACCCTTTTTTTTATTTAAGCACGCTTTTATAAAACCTGAATATACAGGTGACGGTTTTTCTGGACGACTTTTGAACTCACCGTGAAATTGAGAAGCAAAAAAGAAGTATTGATTTGGTAGTTCTAAAATCTCCATTCTTCTTCCGTCTGTGCTGTTACCTGAAAAAATCAATCCTTTGTTTTTCAGAAGATCCAAATAGTCCAAATTAACTTCGAACCTATGGCGATGCCGCTCATAAACCTCATTAGTTTTATACAAAGAATATGCGATAGTTCCAGGTTTTATAACTATTTTATGTGAACCTAGCCTCATTGTGGCTCCCTTAGATTTTATGCTCCTTTGTTCGGGCATAATATCAATTACCTGATGAGGAGAATCAGAAACAATTTCACTGCTGTTAGCCATTTTAAGACCGCATACATTTCGAGCATACTCAATAACTGCTAGTTGAAAACCAAAACAAATCCCTAAGAATGGGATATCTTTTACTCTTGCAAAATTAATAGCAGCAATTTTTCCTTCACTACCACGTGAACCAAATCCATATGGTATAAAAATACCGTCAAAATTTTGAAGAACTTTAACACATTGCGGATCTCTTTCGAATTTTTCAGATTCAAGATATGAAATACATACTTGAGTATCAATTTTTGCACCTCCATGAGTTAAGGCTTCTTTCATACTAACATAACTGTCAGATAATCCAGCATATTTTCCAACTAAAGCTATGTTCACTTCATGCTTGGGTTTAGTAACTGATTTTACAAAATTAAGCCACTTCTGATAATCTTTTTCAACACAGCTAAAACCTAATCTTTTACAAATAAAATCGCCCATACCTTGTTTATTTAGCATAAGTGGAACTTCATAAACTGATTTAGCATTATAAGAACAAAAAACGGCTTTTTCTGGAATTGTTCCAAATAAAGCAATTTTACGCAAAGCAGCGGCATCTATCATGTAAGGACTTCTAGCCACAATAGTATCAGGTTGAATCCCAATTCGCCGCAATTCATTAACACTATGTTGTAACGGTTTTGTTTTTAATTCACCGGTTACATCCAAAACTGGAACCAAAGCGACATGGACATAAAGCGTATTTTCAAACCCTTCTTCTATTCTCATTTGTCGTATGGCTTCGAGAAACGGTAATCCTTCAATGTCTCCAACTGTTCCCCCAACTTCGGTTAAAACTATTTCATAATTATTTAATTTAGATACTGCCTTTATTCGTTTTTTTATTTCATTGGTTATATGTGGAATTATTTGAACGCATCTGCCTAAAAAATCTCCTCGTCTTTCTTTTTCTATTACAGTTCTGTA
>JAGXOB010000323.1 GCA_019894735.1 Promethearchaeota archaeon
ACTATTTTAATTTCGTCTTCAAACTTTCGTTTTTGGGTGTCAATTCTTTTTACTAATCCTTCTATTTCCGAGACTTTTGCTGATAAATCATCCAATTCTTGTTTCGCAATTATTTTATCTTTCTGCCAAGCATCAATTTCATTAACCAGTTCTTTTTTTTTGTATTCTAATTCTCCAATTTTTTTTGAAAAAGCGATAAGGTTGCCATCTACTTCAATTATTATTTGTTCTTTTTCTAATATTAAACTTCGATACTTTTCAACTTCTTTAGTTATTGAACCTATTTTGTTTTGGCTCTCCTTGAATGTTAACTCTAGATTCTCAATATCTTTTTGTAATAAATCTTTATTTGCCCATAATAATTCATCAGTATATTTATTTCTAACATCTAACAGTTTATTTTTCTCATCTAACCTTTCTAATTTTGGCGTTAATAAATCCAGGGTGAAATTTAATGTATTTTTTCTGGTTACTAAAGATTGAAATTCCGTATCTAAAGATAAAACTCCAATTTTCTGTTGGAGTATCTCCTCTCTAAGGCCTTTTAGCCCCATCCCTTCTTCTAAAAATGAACATAGCTCGATGGGTTTCAAGCTTTTAATTGCATCGATTTTACCCTGACTTACAAATGCAAATTGATTGTCTGGATTAATTTCTAACTCGTTAATAAGATTTTGAATTTCATTAACATGAACTTTTTTAAAATCCTGGTCATTCTTACGTTGAATTTCAAAAAAAGGAGATTTTCCTCTAATTACAGTCCTACGAACTTTAACTATCTCACCTTGATATTGAATATGAAGCTCAACCATAGCATGAGCTTGGCCATTTCTAATAAAATCAGACCACTTTTTATAGCGCTCATCTCTTTCGTTACTACCTAAAGCAAATTTAATAGCTTGAAAAATTGAAGTTTTTCCGCTCCAATTCGGACCAATGATTAAAATAAAACGAGGTAGTTCTTTTTTCTGTGGAATTGAAAAATCTACTTCGTCTCTTTGAAAAGATAAAAAGTTTTCTAAAATAACTTTGCGAAGAAATATGCTCTTCTCTATAGATTCTTTTTTAATAATGTTTTTTTCTTTTCTTTCAGTAGAAGTAGCCGTTCCTTTTCACCCATTTCATAATTCTTTTCCAAAAGCTCGTTTTAAATTATCTATACGCTTTTTTGCCTTTTCTAGATTAATTTGAGCCATTTTAGGACTATCGTTTAGAACAAATGCGTATTTTGCAAGCAATTTCCTATCATTTTCTTCTAACGTCTCTTGCTTATTTATTTTATCAATAATGAGTAAAAGCTCCCGATAATTTTTAGAAACTGCGTTTTCGTATAGTTGGTTAACCATAAATTCAGAAAATCTTTCTTCTTTTATTTGATTAATTACATCAGCCAAAAAATTCCCTTCTGTGCTTGTACCTCTTCCTTTTATGATTTTCATATTTTGAAGGTTTTTAGTTTCATTAGTATTATCGTATATAAGTTCCATTTTTACCTGTTCCTGACATGTGGAAGGAATATATTCTCCCGATTCTATTAGGTTAATTAAAACATCAGTAATTTCGTTACTTGAATCATTTAATTCAGAATTGAGGAAATGTTTGAAGATGCCTACTTTCAATAATTGATTTATATCTTTTACTTCCCAATTAACTGTGGAGTCCACTAGAGTTTTTATATCAAATACAATTTTAGGATTTTTTTCTGAAAAATTGCGAAAAATCGTTTCTCTCTCTATTTTATCCAATAATGGGATTTTTATGAATAGATCAAATACTTCAAAGATTAATCTCGAATTAGATTCTATCTCTTTAATATTATTATTAACCCAAATGAATAACAAACCATCTTTTATCATTCTTTTCTTATCTTTAAACGAGATCATGAATAGCTCTAAAAAATTTCTTTCTCTAGTTTTAAGATTGGAAAAAATCTCTTGGTTTATCAAAAATATTCCTTTAATTTTATTATCTTTTGGTTGGTCTTCAGTTGGTTGAGAGTCCTCAACAGCTTCATCCATGATTTTCTCGTTTATTTCCTTAATATGTACTAGACTTTCTAAAATTGATGTAAAGTTGCAGAAAAACTCATCTGGGGCCTTAATTATTTCCTCTTGGTTCAATTCATAAAAATTTAAGTAATAATTT
>JAGXOB010000324.1:0-691 GCA_019894735.1 Promethearchaeota archaeon
GTTAGGGATTTATTAAATTGTAATGTAAAAATGAAATCTAAAGAGATTAAGGGAATTGGGGAAGCCAGATTAAATAAATGGAAACAAATCGCAAGACAAATTTCGGATGGTTTAATAAATCTCTTATATAAATTACAAAAAATCTTATCCTCTATTTCTTAAAAATAAATACTTAATCTCATAATGTTGTTTCATGAACTAACTAGATTATTTTAAATGAACAATAACCGTTTCAGTAACTTTCATATATACGAGGATAATATGTGCATAATACTTTCTTTTACGCTTAACTATTTTTAGAATAAAGATCCACCCTCCTTCTTATTTTAAATCATTATTACATATTATATAAGACAATGAACATAGATAAAATAGGAGATAGTAAACTCAAAAACAAAAAATGTTCAAAATGTAAAACATTATATCCTTCAAGCACTGATTTTTTCGGAATCAGAATCTTCCATGTGTTCAATAATCCCCACTGGACAAATATCTACACATGTACACGATCAAATAGATATAAAATTATACATAATCTTAACCATCGTCTAACGACAAATAATAGGAAGAATAAATGTTGTTTAAGAATATTTGATACCATCCATGAATTAATAAGAAAGAAATCGTTATACCTAAATATGGTACTAGTACGGAGAGAAGGAGTTCTCCTAGAAGCAACTGAGAACGAGTT
>JAGXOB010000324.1:701-2145 GCA_019894735.1 Promethearchaeota archaeon
GTCTTAAACCCTACGGTGGTTCAGCAAGGAGATACATTACATTTATTCTATCGCGCGGTAAAAGAAGGTAATTATTCAAGTATTGGTTATTGTAAATTGGAAGGACCCTTGAATATCGTAGAAAGGAGAAATAGTCCTATTTTGTTTCCTGAATATGATTATGAAATACATGGTACAGAAGATCCTAGAATTGTTTTTCTTGATGGTACCTATTTTATGTTTTACACGGCCTATGATGGAAAAAATGCGTTAATAGCATACGCAACTAGTAAAGACCTAAAAACATGGGAAAAGCATGGAATAATTTCAGCTAAAATAAGATACGATGAAGCAGGGAATTTTTTCCATTCTTCAAAACTAAAAGAGAAGTATCATTTCTTTATATCATATTATAAGGATGTCGTTGCTGAAGATGTACTTTTATGGGAAAAAGATTCATTCATTTTACCAAAAAAGTATAATAATAAGTTTGCACTGTTCCATAGAGTATTACCAGATATTCAAATTGTTTGTTTCGATGATTTTAAAGATTTGACAATCGATTTCTGGAAGGATTATCTAAAAAAATTAGGCGAACATATTGTAATGGAGCCAAAATTTGGATTCGAATCAAGAAATATCGGTGCTGGAGCACCATTAATAGAGACTGAGAGAGGCTGGCTTATGATATATCATTCTGTAGAAGATTCTAATAAGGGTAAGGTATATCACGCAAGTGTCGCCCTCCTTGATAAACATAATCCATATAGAGTAATAGGACGGCTTAAAGAACCTCTCTTTTCGCCAACTGAAGATTATGAAAAAATTGGAGATATAGATAATGTTGTTTTCCCTACAGGCACTGCAATATTTGGGGAAAGACTTTATATTTATTATGGTGCCGCCGATAAAAGAATAGCCGTAGTATCAGTACATCTGGATAAACTTCTTCACGAACTCTTGGCGTCTGATTTAGAGGTTGGAATTGGTTTTTTAGCAGGGCAGATCTATAATCTTACAATTAAAGAAGAAAAAAGCTTAACTCAACTTAAGAATTTATTGAACCAAAAAGAGTATCTTTTATTGATGGCAATTGGTTGGTTAACAAGGGAAAATAAGATTCTGTGTAGAATTGATTCAGACGAATTAATCGTTAGATCTATAAGGTAACTATTAACAAAAATTCATTTCAATTATCTAAGATCTTAAATTTTTTAATGTTTTTGTCTTTTTTTAAAATTAATTTATCGAATTTTATATTGTGGAACCGTTTTAAATTGAAATTGATGAGAATTTATCTGAATTTCATAAAGTATGTCCAAACAAATGAAAACAAGTTGTACAATTTTGTTAATCACAATAAGGTTATAAATCTTGAAGATTGGAGCGAGGACGCGCATGGAAGAGCAATGATGGCTCTTGGTCATTTAATTGCTACAACAAATATTCCAATGGAATTAAGAGT
>JAGXOB010000325.1 GCA_019894735.1 Promethearchaeota archaeon
CATCTATATGATCTAAAGAATTAGAGTTCGTAATGTCGTATAAAAGCATTGCCCCATTAGCTCCGAGACAATAGGTAGGCAAAAGAAAACGGAAGCGTTCCTCTCCCCCAACATCCCATAATTGTATTTTAATTTTTCTTTCTTCTAATTGGATTGTTTTAACATGAAAATCTACGCCAATAGTTAATCTTTCTGAGGGATTAAATAGATTATAACAATATCTCTTAGCAATAGCTTGTTTTGCCTCAAGATTATCTCCGAGGAGCAGTATTTTGAAAGTATAATCATAGCTTGACATGTTAGGATTTAATTACCTCCTTAAGAAGGTTTATATTCTATTCCTTCTGCTGAATTGATTTCTAACGTAATTCTTACTGCATTTAATGTACTAAACCAGGCATATAAATTGCACACTTCTGTCAGTTTTTCGCGGGACATAAAAGAAATTACATTATGCTCAAGGTTTTTTTCTACAGTTATGAGATACTCTCTCTTCTTCTGTGAGGGTCAAGCCACAAGATTGACAAACTATCTCATTTTTTGGCTTTTTTTCAGTGGATTTTTTTACTAGTAACTGAGTTACAGTTCCTGGAGCTCCAGGAGGCTCTGGAGGCTTGCTGATATAAGAATAAGGAAGATAATCATCACCCTCATTACCCTCATCACCCTCATCATCATCGCCATCACCCAATAATAAATTCGCGATTTTTTCACATATCCTTCTACACTCTAGCAGTATTAATCCTCGCCCAACATTTTTAGTAGTAGATACTGTAAAAACCGCGTTTGAGCCAGCTTGCATGACTATAAGGTAACCTTCGCTTCCTTTTATATATAATTGCTCAAAATCCCCTTTTCCCATTTCTATGATTGCCCTTTCAGATAAAGAAAGTAAAGTTGCAGTCATTGCTGCGAACTTGGTTTCATCGACACTTTGCGGAAGCGCAGAAGCAATGGGAAGGCCTTCAACTGATATAATTGCCGCTGCTTTGACCTCAGGGTTAGCTATTATAAATTTTTTCAATATGTCATCAATTTTTTGCCCTATAAAACTCACTTTCCAGTTAGTTTTTATTAGTTTATAAAGATGTATTCCATTTTTTTTAGATCGCCTTTTTATCTAAAAAATTAATTAACACACCTAATTATTTCTCTTCCCAGTAATAATAAGAAAATTCAACCATATAAATTTCACATATCTGTACGTTTTTCGCGGGAAATCTTAATAAACTATTTATTGGAATTAGATATTTTTTCCACAGTTCGTTCAGATGTCTTTCCCTCATAAACATCTCTCTTGGATTGGCGGCTCTCATTTGCAAATCTTTGATAAAATCTTCGTATCCTTCAAGTAATTGTTTTTCTTCTTTACTAAGATAGTTGAGATAACCTTGTAAATACAGGAATCTTCTTGAATTGAAAGTGCCTTCGTTAAATCTTATTGCTATTTCTTCTTTGAAAACTCTTTGTGCTGGTTGATATCCAAAGATATTTAAGTAGAAAAAATCAAAACATTAATTGTAATTTTTACGAAATCTAAATTGCAAACTATACAAAAATTTCAATTTATTTAAAGAGATGAAGAATTTTATGAAAAAAAAGGCGAAAATTCTCCTGATTGTTTCAATTATATTTCTTGTTCAAATAAATGGAGCGATCATTTCCATGGCATATAAATCCCGCGATGATTATGATAAACCCTCCCAAAGTATTTACGAGCAGATGGACTCGTTTTCTTTTACTTTTGGTCAATCCATAACATACAGCGTGTATTTTGGTGGTATGTTTGAAAAATACAACGAGACTCACAAAAGATTTACAGCAGATGTTTTTGTCATAACAGAGACCGGATATTATGTTAGTTCACTAGCTGCCACTTTAACTTTTGACATTACTTTTTCTGCTGCAGGTATTAACATTATTGATTCAGGATCTGATGGGGATACTAGTAGTTTCATGCAATCAGGTGATATTATTTATGAATTCGAGGTTTATGAATTCTTTGTGCATAAAGATTTGTTTCCTGTTACACTTACTATTAACTTTGATTATGTGTTAAATAGTTCCGAATTTAATCAAATCGATTCTTACTCTGTAACCCAAACTTTTGATTGGGACCCCTTGTTAATA
>JAGXOB010000326.1 GCA_019894735.1 Promethearchaeota archaeon
GAATGAGTTAAATTGATTTTTATTCCTTTAGTGAGATTATTTAAAATGACATTCCCAGATTCTAATGTTGTAAGATCGACTTCAAATTTGTCTTCCTGATCGACCTTATCGTAATCTTCTTTATTGACGAATGTTAAGGGTACGATTCCAAAGTTCACAAGGTTAGCTAGATGGATTCGGGCAAATGATCTCACTATGACAGCTTTAAGTCCAAGATATTTTGGTGCTATTGCTGCGTGTTCTCTACTAGAGCCTTGACCGTAATTAGCTCCTCCAACGATAAATCCTCCTTCTTTTTCTAAAGATCTATCTGGAAAAGTAGGATCAACTATATTAAAAACAAATTTACTTATCTCTGGGATGTTTGATCGTAAAGGTAAAATATCTGCGCCTGCAGGCATTATAGCATCAGTAGTAATGTCATCTCCGATTTTAAGAAGAACTTCTCCTTCTAGTTTATCTGGTAGAGGATTAAATTCAGGTAAAGGTCTAATATTAGGTCCTCTCACGATTTCAGTAGACTCAGCACCTTCTTTTGGTGGGATTATCATATTATCGTTGACCATAAACTTTTCAGGCATTTTTATTTCCGGTAAAGCCCCAAATTCTCTAGGATCTGTAATCTTTCCGAAAATCGCAGATACTGCCGCAGTTTCGGGACTTACAAGATAAGCTTGAGCACTTTTAGTACCAGATCTTCCAAGAAAATTCCTATTGAAAGTTCTTAACGTAACTGCATCGCTTTTGGGAGCCAGGCCCATCCCAATACAAGGGCCACAGGCGTTCTCGAGAATTCGTGCGCCTGCTTCTATTAAATACGCCATTTCACCAGATGTAATCATATGATCAACCACTTGGCGAGAGCCTGGAGAGACTGTTAAGACTGTATTTTCATGAATAGTCTTTCCTTTTAATATATTAGCAGATATTTTAAGATCTCGTAAAGATGAATTCGTACAACTCCCTATGCATACTTGATCGACTTTTAATCCTTCCACTTCCTTTACGGTTTTAACATTTCCTGGACTATGTGGTAAAGAAACAAGAGGCACAAGCTCACTAAGGTTAATTTCAATAGTTTCGTCATATACAGCGTTTTCATCTGGTAAAATCTGAACCCATTGGTCGCCTCTTTCTTGAGAAATCAAGAATTCTTTCGTAATTTCGTCAGAAGGAAATATAGATGTCGTGGCTCCCGTTTCAGTTCCCATGTTAGTTATCGTTCCTCTCTCTGGTACTGTTAGAGTTTTTATACCTGGGCCAGTATATTCTAGAACTTTATTAACGGCACCTTTTACTCCAATTCTTCTTAATACTTCAAGAATTACATCTTTCGCAGACACAAAATCAGGAAGTTTTCCGGTTAGAAACACATTTACAATCTTGGGCATTTTCAGATGAAACTCCTCGCCTGCCATTGCAGCAGCTACATCCAATCCTCCAGCTCCAATAGATATCATTCCTACGCCTCCACCTGTTGGAGTGTGACTATCGCTCCCTAATAAAGTTTTTCCTGGGCGAGCAAAGCGTTCCAGATGAAGTTGGTGACAAATACCATTACCTGGACGGGAGAAATACAGTCCATATTTAGCTGCAATGCTCTGAAGATATCTATGATCGTCGGGATTTTTAAAGTCAGCTTGTAGCGTGTTATGATCTACATAGCTTACCGATAGCTCTGTTTGGATACGAGGGATCCCAATTGCTTCGAATTGTAAATAAGCCATAGTGCCAGTAGCGTCTTGAGTTAAAGTTTGGTCAATTTTTATACTGATGTCTGTTCCCCGCTCTAATTTTCCATCGACCAAGTGCTTTTCTATAATTTTTTCTGTTAGAGTTTTTCCCATTACTTTTAACCAATATTAATTTAGGTTTGTTTTCTATTCTATAATTTTTACTGAAAGTCTTAATACTATCTATTTGCGAATAAAATAGATACAAGTTATTGAAATTGAAAATGTTATTAAACTTTTCCTTTGAGGAATTAAGGGGTTTGCCCACTCTTCTCCCTTTAAACAAGGAGCTCAAAAAAAAATAACCACAGAAGAAAGATATAAATATTTCAATATCAAAAGCTCTACCTTTATTAACTAAGCTAACTAATATACTTTTTAAGCACAAGCTTCAAA
>JAGXOB010000327.1 GCA_019894735.1 Promethearchaeota archaeon
CTCCAAATTCCCACATAGCCGCCCAGAAATCCTCAATCTTTTCTACAGACCATCTATATAAATCTTTACCACCTTGAATATTTTGATCGAAATCCTTGTTTACTTTCTCGATAAACTTGGTGATTTCAGCATTTTTAATCCATTCTTCTGAAGGTTCCCATAATTTTTTTTTATTTGAAATGATTAACTCCTCTTTATTTGTAATCAATTTAATTTATATCTAGCATTTGGTTATTGAATATTTCTATTACGTTATTTTTTCTATTAAATCTTTTTGAATTCCAATATATAAGTCTTTCTTGCTATTAAAATAGTGAATAATTGTTGTTTTCAATCTTGTAATTCAGCAATTTTCAGAAAAAAGTTAAATAAAACTTGATTATTTTGACACTTATTACAACAGAATTCCCTTATTTTTTATAGTCTTCCATCTAATTAACATAATTTATAACTAAATGTTGATTTTTAATCACAGATCTAATTTTACTACATATATCAATTATTTAATTAGGGGTGCTAAAAATTTCAGAAATTAAAATTTTAAAAGAAGGGAAAGGAGAGATATTCTGTAAAAATACGCCTTCTGAAGTCAGAAAATGGACTAGAGATAATAAATCTCGTGCTTTAATTGATAAACGAATGCGAATAAAAGATGCTGTAAAAAAGTACATTAAGGACGGTGATTATTTAGCTATTGGAGGATTTGGTCATGTTAGAATCCCAATGGCAATAATATATGAAATTGTAAGGCAGCGCATTAAAAATTTATCTGTTGCAGGGCATACGGCGGTTCAGGATATTGATGTATTAATGGCAGGTGGTTGTGTGTCTGCGGTTGATATCGCTTATGTCGTTGGTTTTGAACTTCGAGGTCTTTCTGGTGTTCAGAGACGTCTTTTTGAAAGTGGACAAGTTAAAAAAACTGATTATACTAATGGAGCAATGTCTTATCGTATCCGTGCTGGTGCTCAAGGCGTACCATTTATTCCAGTTAAAGTGATGCTTGGAACAGATACAATGATGCATTCTCCCGGTAAAGTTATTAAGTGTCCTTTTACTGGTGAAAAAGTATTATTATTACCATCATTAAATCCTGATGTTTGTATAATTCACGCACATAGAGCTGACATATATGGAAATGTTCAAATTGACGGACATATTGTTAAAGACGATTTACAAGCGAGGGCATCAAAGAGGGTTATAGTAATGTGTGAAGAACTAGTAAGTGACGACATTATTAGAGCAGATCCGGGTAAGACTGTTATTCCATTTTACATGGTGGATGCTGTAGTAGAGCAACCATGGGGTTCTCATCCAGGTAATATGCCATATAAATACTATTTTGATCATAAATTCACTGAAGATTATTTAGCTGTAGGGAGAAACAAAGATCCGAAAGTATTAGAAAAATGGTTAGAAGAGTGGATATATAGTCTTGATAGTTTTGATAATTATTTAGAGAAATTAGGACCAAGAAGACTCTATAACCTTAGAGATGCTGAATTTTTAAGGGAACCAGTGGGGGAGATTAAAAAATGATAGCTGAAAATTATTCATTAAGAGAATTAATGGCAGTTGTTGCAGCTAGGCAATTGCAAGATGGAAAAGCAGTAGCAGTAGGAACGGGATTACCATTAGTAGCAACAATGTTTGCTCAACTAACTCATGCTCCCAATTTGGTTATCTTTTTTGAAGCAGGTGGAATCGCACCACAATTACAAACACTTCCCATATCCGTTGGAGATTCACGAACTATTCATAAAGCGCTATGTACAACCACATTAATAGATATAATGGATTCCATGCGTAGAGGTTTTATTGATTATGCTTTTTTAGGTGGAGCACAAATAGATGCATATGGAAATCTTAATTCCACTATGATCGGAGATGATTATGATAAACCTAAAGTGCGATTTCCGGGTTCAGGAGGTGCAAATGATTTTGGTTCACTTGCTTGGGAAACTCTTATAATAATGGATCGTCATGGGCCTCGAAGATTTATGAAAAAAGTAGATTTTATTACAACACCGGGTTATTTATATGGTTCAGGAGCAAGAGAGGAAGAAGGTTTATCTGAAGGTACTGGTCCTTCGCGGGTCATTACAGATTTATGTTT
>JAGXOB010000328.1:0-1836 GCA_019894735.1 Promethearchaeota archaeon
GTTCCTTAGTTGGTTGCATAATAGGATTCTTAATATTAAAAATTCTTAAGCGAACAGGATATTCAAGAGAAAATCTCTATTGAACTCGCAAAAAACTTATTAACTTTAATATTTATGAAATTTAATAAAAACTCTGATTTGAGCGTTTTAGATGGTAAAAAAACGCTGATTTACGGTGAGGCGAATACGGGCAAGACTTTCTATACTGCAAATTTTGTTCAATATCTTTTAGAGAATAAAAAATTTGACTACAATGAGATTAGCATTCTAGATTTTGCTCCAAAACTTACTTACTTTAAAAATTTAAAGATCGGTGGAAGAATACAAGATTATTATGAAGATTGTCTAAAATGTAATATAATTAATTTTGTAGGAGATATTATTCCCCCGCGCTTAAAAGCTAAGAATAAAAGCGAAATGTATTCAAATATCTGTAACAATTTTAAAAAAATACATGAGACTATAGAAAAATATAACAATAACCCAACTTCAGTATTAATCATCAACGATATTTCACTATTCTTGCATTTAGGGAGCAATAAATACTTAATAAACACCATAAATAAATCAAATACTTTTTTTGGAAATGCATATTATGGAACATCAATAAGTAGTAAATTCTCGAAATTGTTAAGCATCATAGAAAAGAAAAAAGTTGAATTTCTTATAAAAAATATAGAAAACTCTTTTACAACTATTTAATCCCTTTTTCATTTGATATTTTATTACTCTGCTTTTAAATTATAATTATAAACGATAATAATGACTCCAAATATTTTCAATCAAACACCAAATTGGTATGTTAATTCAATAAGTTAAAATTAAAATAACGAGAAATTATAAAGGTGAATAACCCTATGTATTGTTTAAAAGGAAAAACAGCTTTTATTACGGGAGCAAGCCGAGGAATTGGGAAAGCAATAGCTATGAGATTAGCTGAAGATGGTGCGAATATCGCTGTAGTAGCTAAAACCAAAGATCCCCATCCAAAACTACCCGGAACTGTCTATTCTGCTGTAGAAGATATTGAATCTGTTGGGGGAAAAGGAATTCCCTGTATTGCTGATATACGATTCGAAGATCAAGTCCAAGCTGCCGTCAATGCAACTATTAAAGAATTTGGGGGTATAGATATCTTGATAAACGATGCAAGTGCGATAAATCTGACCCCCACTTTAGAAACTTCGATGAAACGGTTTGATCTAATGTTCTCTGTAAATGTCCGCGGAACATTTTTGTGCTCAAAATTATGTATTCCTTATTTAAAGAAGTCTGATAATCCTCACATATTAAATCTCTCACCCCCTTTAAATATGGACTCAAAATGGTTTGCTCACCATGTAGCTTATACAATGTCAAAATACGGCATGAGCATGTGTGTTCTTGGTATGGCTGAAGAATTCAAGAAAGATGGAATTGCAGTCAACGCTTTATGGCCCAGAACAGCAATTGCTACAGCAGCAGTTAAAAATCTGTTAGGAGGAGAAACA
This sequence comes from Promethearchaeota archaeon, assembly GCA_019894735.1. The sequence goes on from JAGXOB010000328.1 coordinate 1,491, forward strand.
GCATTTAAACATTCGAGAAAACCTGAAATTGTTGCTGATGCAGCTTATATAATTTTAAAAAGACCCAGCAGAGATTATACAGGTAATTTTTTCATCGACGATGAAGTGTTAATTGAAGATGGAGTAACCGATTTAAGTAAATATTCTGTTGTACCTAACGCTCGACTTACACCAGATTTTTTTCTGTATGGTGGAGGTCAAACTTAATTCTTTTTTTAATTTAAATTATAATACTACTTTATCCGTTGTTCCAACAAGATAGAAAATACTTCATTCCGGTTTGCTAATTTTGGTAAATATTATTTAAGAAAGTTATTTAATACACTCATACTCTTTAATATTAAAA
>JAGXOB010000328.1:1846-2111 GCA_019894735.1 Promethearchaeota archaeon
AATAAAGAAAGTTTTACCCGAAATCCCTCATATTAGCACCGGGGATATTTTTCGGGAAAATTTAAAAAATGAGACTCCCCTCGGTTTAAAGGCTAAAGAATACATGGATAAAGGGGAATTGGTTCCAGACGAAGTAACTATTGATATGGTAGGTGATAGACTAGGTAAGGAAGATGTAAAAGATCACGGATTCATATTAGACGGTTTTCCACGAACTATTAAGCAGACTGAAGCTTTAACCCATATAACTGAAATAGATTTATTC
>JAGXOB010000032.1 GCA_019894735.1 Promethearchaeota archaeon
CCCTAAACCAAAGGAAGAACCCCCTAAACCAAAAGAAGAACCCCCTAAACCAAAAGAAGAACCCCCCGTGCTTACGAAACCTGCAATGCCAGGTGGACCTAAATTTGAGGATTTAGTAAAACCGAAAGTCCATATAGCAGTTCCTCCCCCATCTGGCCCTCCTAAAAAAATACCTGCTGTAATAAAGGAACAATTACAGGAAATACCTGCGAAACCAATGGATGAAAAAGTAATAACTGACCAAAAAGTTCTTAAAAAGGTTGTCGTTCCTTCTTCACCAAATATAGATGAACAACCAGAAATTTTAAAAAAAGAGAATCCTTCTGAACCCGAGCCTATAATTATACCTAAGATTCAACACGCCAATGTGGGATTAAATCTAAATCCTGAAGATTTTATGGTTAAGCAACGTCCTAAAACCGTAACATTTGTACCTAAAGATGCTAAAAACAAGTTAAAAACTTCACCTTTTGCCCATGTATCAAATCCAGTTGGACCTAAAATACCGATTCCAGTTTCACCCACAGAATTGGTGAAAACAAAGACTCCATCGGGTTTCATACCACCTAGCAAAAGTGAAAAACCAAGAGTACAAACAAAACCTAACATTCCTACAAAAAAACCAACTGAAATACCCAAGAAACCTGCACCTTCCCCCATTCCTGTTAGCCCAACAACGCTTATAAAAACTAAGAAACAAGAAATCCCTGTAACACCTAACAAAATACCAACTTCGATAACACCTCCTGAAATACCACAAAAAGTAGAAAAATCTGTGACTCAAACTCCACCAGAGGTCGCTAATAAACAGCAAAAAGCTGAATTAGAAAAATCTTTAATAGATTTAAGGATCAAAAAAGCTAATATTACAAGAATGTCATTAGATTTTGATATGAAAGAACTTACTGGAGAAATTACACCTGAAGAACTTGAAATAAAGAAGCAGAAATTGAAAACGATTGAAGCTAATATCGACCAGCAAATCCAAGATTTAAGGAAATTATTAGGACAATAAATTATTTACCTTTCTTTTTAAGACCAGTTTAAGATTTAAAATCATTTAGAGAAAGAAAATTATTCTAAACTCATAAAAAGATTTTTTACTTATTTTTCCTTTAAAGACTTAAGCTAACTTAAGAAAATATGTTTATTAGGTGTAAATTATGACTCCAACTGTAATCATGAAAATTGGTGGAAGCTGTTTAATCGACAAGAGCGCTTTTAATAAAATACTCGAAATTTTAAATATATATAAAAAGGATAAAAAAATAATCGTTGCTTCAGCATTTAAAGGGATAACAGATTTACTGCTGAATACAGCTCACAATATCAACAATTCAAGAGTTCTCGATGATAATATAGCAATCTTAGAAAAAAAGCATTTTAATGTTATAGAACAAATCTTCGATGAGGATTCAGAGTATTACATAAAAGCCAAAATTTGGGTTGACGAAAAACTTAGCGAATTAGAAGATACTTTTGCTGATATTAAAGAATTTGGATTGGAACCTTATTACCAAGATTACGTCGCAAGTTTTGGGGAAATTTTATCGACCTATATTATAAATCAGTATATTTTAAGTAAGGGATTAGATTCCGTATACATTCCAGCCAATAAACTAATTATAACTAACGACGAATTTAACAACGCATATCCCTTCTACGAATTTACAAATCAACGGGTAAAGAAATTATTGATACCTCTATTAGAAAATCCTAAGAAGGATATTATTATCTGTATAACCGGATTCATTGGAAGAAATAAAATAGGGTATACTACCACTTTAGGGAGAGGAGGCTCCGACTACTCCGCTACAATCCTCGCTCATTCGATATATGAAACAGCAGAAGATAAAAATATTAAAGTTATCTTGTGGAAGGATGTAGATGGATTGATGGCAATTAATCCAAAATACATTCCAAAATCAACTCTTATTAGAAACTTAGATTACAAAGAAGCTAAGCATATTGCAAATTTTGGAGCAAAAATACTCCACCCTAAATGCCTTGAAGCAATCGAGAAAAATAAAATACCACTTGAACTAAGAAATTTTAGCAATCCTTTTGAAGAAGTTGAGTTTACCGAAATTTCTGAGCACACAGACAAAAATGAGATAAAGGGTATTTCTACAGTAGAAGATGCTGCAATTATTACCATGGTTTCGGGTAGTTTAGTTGATGTTCCTGGAGTCTTAGCAAAAATATTTAAGGTTATGAGTAAAAATAGGATAAGTGTCTCCTTAGTGGCTCAGAGTGCGTCTGAAATTAGTACGTCATTTATAGTAAAAGAAGAGGAATCTAAGAAAGCAGTTGAAGCCTTATCTAATTCAGGGTATTTTTCTAATTTTTTTGAAATCAAATCTGAAGAGGTGGCAATAATCAATATAACTGGTTTTAAAATATTAGAAAACTTAACCAAAGCCAAGATCTTTCAAGCGTTAGATAAAAAAGATATTCATGTAAAGGCCTTAACTCAAAGTACTGAAGAATTAAATCTTTCACTAGTGATAGATAGAAAAGATGTCTTTAATGCCATTAACATTATGCACGATGATTTATGCGAAGATTTAGAACATGAATAAAATCATTTAGGTAAAAAGTGACAATAATCAGAAAAAGTATAATTTAAATCTACTGACTCCTTGATTCGACTATTCTACGAGTGAGTTCAGTAAAAGCATCATCTACATTGATGCCTGTTTTAGCTGAAGTTTCTATATAAATACTACCTTCATTTTCAGCAAAAGCTCTTGCTTCTTCTCGATCAATAACTTCTCCTACATCTTCAAGTAGATCTACCTTATTTCCAATCAATACAAATGGGATGTTCTCATTGCTGAATTGACGGATTTCTGTAAGCCACTTTCTTGTTTCAATATAAGTTTGCTCCCTTGTTAAGTCAAACACTAATAACGCCCCAGCGGCGCCCTTATAGAAGGTGGATCTAATGAATTCAAATCTTTGTTGACCACCAATGTCCCAAATTGAGAGGGTTGCTACTTCCCCGGGTTTAAACTCTACATCTTTGGTGAGAATGTCTACTCCAACCGTTAGCTTATAATTGGCCGCAAATCGATGTTTGATAAACCTCTGAACCAAACTCGTTTTTCCAACAGCGGCAGCTCCCGTAAGTAAAACTTTTAACTTAAAACTCGACATAGAAGACTTCTACCTTGAATATTTTCTATTATTTTTATAAATTTCAATTGAATATAAGATATTATCTTAATTATTAAATTCTATTTATTTATTTCTTTTTAAAAATTAAATACAGTTTCTGATAAAAATTTAATATATTTATCTCTTAAATACTTTTATACTCTTTTTCAATAATTATATATATAATATTAAAGGTTTCTGTCATTTACATTAAATTCTACAAAAATTTCTGTTTTCTTTACCTAATTTCGTAATATTATCGGTATTCGGGTGAAGGAAATGCGATAAAGAAGCTAACTTACCTTTTTGGAATATCGTTATATTCTGTTAAACTAGGAAAATTTTCTAGATCTAGATGCGGAAAATACATCGCTTTTGCGTATTCCTTTTGAAATTCTTGTGCTACAGCAATTTCAATATATTTTATTTTTTTGATTAATTTTCGAGCTTTATCTCTTAATTCAGTATTTAACAAACAATTTTGAGCACCTACTCCTGCAGCGTTTCCAATTTGATATATAGATTCGTCAGAAATATCGGGGATCATGCCGATGAATTTAGCATTACCTTTATTGATATAATTTCCAAAAGCTCCAGCTAAATAAATCTGTTTTATTTTAAGCTTAGATTCATTTGCTTGATTTAAATAGTTTAAAATTATACGGGCACCGGAATAAAAGGCTCCTTTCGCCATTTGTAACTCTCTTATATCATTCTGTGAAATTGTAATATCTCTTTTAATCGAAGTCTGATCTTTTTTTACCAAAGTAAACTCGAAACTTTTACCTTTTTTAATAAAACTCTCGTGATCTGTAACTTTTTTATTGAAACCCCCACTTCTGGTAATGATTTTTGATTTTAACATTTCTGCTACTGTGTCAATTATTCCGGAACCACAAATTCCTATTGGTTTCTTATTGTTGATTGTTGTATATCTGACATTTAAGTCCGTAGGGTCAATTTTAACGGTGTCAATCGCTCCCGCTGCTGCTCGCATTCCGTTTTTTATATGAGCTCCTTCTAGTGCAGAACCAGCTGCGCAAGACCCTGTGGCAAGAAAATCCTTATTTCCCACAATAATCTCACCATTTGTTCCTACATCAATAGCTAAAGTTAATTCCGATTCTTTATCGATTTCTGAGGATAAAATTACCCCCACGGTGTCTGCTCCAACATATCCTGCAATCAACGGAAGAATATAAGCATACCCCCCGCGATTGATTTTAAGATTTAAGTCTTTGGCTTGTATATTCAAATCTTTCTTAATCGCAGGTACGTAGGGACTTAAACCAATATAAGTCGGATCAATATTTAAGAAGATGTGGTGCATCACGGAATTACCAACAAATGTCGCTTCATATATTTGGGATGGCGAAATTTTAGCTTCAGCACAAGTCTCATTGATAATTAGGTTTAAAGCGTCTAAAACTGTGGAATTTAACTTTAGGAGCCCTTCCTTGTTGTTTTTAATATATGTAATACGAGAAACAACATCTTCGCCATACGCAGTTTGTGGGTTAAGAGCTGATGCAATCGAATATATTTTTCCATCGCTTAGGTTAATTAAATAGCCGACTAGGGTTGTAGTCCCAATGTCAAAAGCAATTCCGTAACTATTTGCAACACTATTTCCCGCTTCACAGTCAATAATTTTATTATCTTCATATAGAGTTAATGTAATACGATGGTTGTCTTCTCTTAAGACTAAAGGTATTTTCTTTAAGGTTTCAAATTCGATCGAAGGTTCAAATTGATTTTTATTAGTTACACTCGTAGTTGAGAGAGCATACAAAATTCTTTCTAAATCAGGAATAGGAGTTTTTAAATTTGGTTTATCCACTTCAATAAATACTTTCTTAACATTCGGATTTAGATTAACACCTTTATTTAACCCAGAAGTCAAAATTTTAAAATCTTCAACTAATAATTCTTGGGGTAAAAATACTCTAATTTGAGGTTGTGGATGTTTCTTGATGAGATCGATTTGGTCTTCAACAATATAACATTGACATGCTAATCGGAAGTTTTCATTAATCTCTTCCCTTGTTAGCAGTTTCTTTTCTGAATCAGTTGGAGGATTAAGATATTTATTTCCTTCTTGGACTAAAACCTTACACTTCCCACACGTTCCAAGACCACCACAGAGTGATCTTACACGGATGCCTGAATTAATTAGTAATTGGTAAAAGTTTTCATTTTTAATATTGTGCAATCTTCTCGAAATCGGTTCAAAATCAATAAGAATACTAGAATTATTGTTCATAATTAGAAGCTCTTTATGCCAAATATTAACGATCGAAATTAAGTTTAGATATTTATCGTATTACTAAAACGACTTTTAATCGTTAGGTTTTATTAGTAAGGGTAATCATTAAAATATAAAAAGTTTAATTAATAAATCGGTTTAATTTATTGTAAGAAGTAAGAATAATTTCACTTAGCCTTTATTTCATATTTCAATTATTAAATGAAGAGTTTAGAGTATAATGGAGGGAAAGGAAGAATTAGCTCAGGAAGCTTTAAGATATCTTAATCTTGCTCAGAGTTTTGAAGAAAAGAAGGACTTTGAAAAAGCAATAGAGAATTATCAGTTAGCTGCGGAATATCTTAAAAATAGTGGATATTTGATTAACAAAATTAGCGATATATATTCTAGAATTGAAGAATTAAAAGAATTTGCTAAACAAGAGATAATTTACAGTCAAGTTAGTGCAAAAAGTCAAATTGAAGAAATACAAGATCAAGCTTTTACTTTATTAGATGGAGCTCAAAAGCTAGAATCTGATGGATTTTTAGAGGACGCTATTAATCAATACATGTCAGCTATTAAATTATTGGTTCAAGCAGGGTGGTCTGAAGTACAATTAGAGAACTTAAAAACAAAATTGACTTTGTTAGCGGAAAAGATTGAACAGAGAAAAAGAGTGAAAACCCATGGAGAGAGTGAAATTTTACAGAATACAAATGTTTCTAGAGAGACTGAACCTCAGGTTTTGAGCGCGTTTGGAGAAAAAAAAAGCGTAACTAAAGAAGAAGAATTAAAAAAGTACAAAGAAATGAAAGAGCAAGAAGAGAGAATTCAACAAGACGCTTTTACTTTCATTGACAATGCTAAATTCTTTGAAAAAGATAAAAAATTGGATAAAGCAATAGAAAATTACGAAAACGCTGTGAATTTATTGGAATCAATTGGATGGCAAGATCAAACGCAAAACATTACCCTTATAATTAATAAATTGAAAAAAGAGAAATTTGAGTACGAAAAATTCAAAGAGCAAAAGCTTTTAGAACCTATAATTATTAAGGAAAAAAGAGAGGACACAGGTATTGAGATTAAAGAAATCAGAAGAGATGACGAAAAAATACAATTTGATGCGTTTAACTTAGTTGATATTGGGAAGAAATTAGAGCGAGAAAAAAAATATGAACAAGCAATAGACAATTTTGAAAAAGCTATTGAATTATTTCAATCTATAGAATGGGATTCATATATTCAACCTGTTAGGTCTTTTATCAAAAACGTAAAGGATAAGCAAGAAAATGAAGAGAAAGCTGAAGAATTGACACAAAAAAGAGAAAGTGAATTAAAAAATCTTCAAGATACAATTTATTTAAAAGAAAGAGAAGAAGTAATACAAACGGCGCGGGAATTAGACCAGAAGAGATTAGAATACGAACTAAAAAATAAAGAAGAGTCAAGAAGAGAAGAGCATTTTTTTACAGTTTTAGATGAAGCTGATAGGTTAATAAAAGAAAATCGCGCCTACTCTGAAGCTATAAAGAAATACACAGAAGCTTTGGATCTTCTTACAAAATTAGGAGCTGGTTGGGAATCACATGCTACTACGATTAAAAATACAATTTCAAGTATAAAAAGATTACAGGAAACTCAGATAGAAAAGGATTTGGACGAGCAAAAGAAATTAGAACAACGCAAAAAATTAGATTTAGAATTTCAACAGCAAACATCTATCCAATTAGCTAAAGAAAGAGAAAAAATAAAGCAAAGAGAAAGCACTTTACAAATAAGAAGAGATGAGGTTGAATATAGAGAAAAACAAAAAGAAGAAGCTTTCAAAGCTCTAGACGCAGCAGAAAATTATGTTAAAAACTCTGATTTAGATAAAGGTATAATCGCTTATCAATCGGCTGGTAATTTCTTTGCGAGTATCCACTGGAATGATGAATTACATTTAATCGAAAATTCTATAAGAGAACTTGAAAAACGGAAGAGAGATCGATCGATAGCAGATCAGAAAGTAATACAGAAATCCATAGAGAAATATAAAACAGAACAACAGTTCCAAGAACAAATGTCTAAGCAACTTCAACAAGAACGAGAGAGACTGAAAAAACGTGAAATAAAGGTAAGAGATCAAAAAGCAGAATTAGAATACCGAGAGAAACGAAAAGGAGAAGCTTTTAAAATATTAGACCAAGCGCAATCATTCCTTGAAAAGGGAGATTATGAAAAAACTATCGAAATGTATCAAGATGTAACTAACATATTTGCAGGCATCCAATGGTATGATGAAATGGAGAGAATTGGTAATGCTATTATCGAAATTGAAAATAAGAAATGTAATGCTGAAATTAAAAAACAGAGAGAAATTGAAAATCTAATCAAAAGAGAACGAGAAGACAGAGAGTTTCAGGACAAATTAATTAGTGAAATGAAAATTAAAAAAGAGAAATTAACACAGAGAGAAGTAGTCAAAAAGAAGCGTGAAGATGAATTATCATTTAGGGAAACTCAAAAACAAGAGGCTTTTAAAATGTTAGACGAAGCTCAAAACTATCTTTCGTTAGGAAAATTCGATCTTGCCATCGAAAAATATCGAGAAGTCAACGGGATTTTCGCACAAATTCAATGGTTAGAAGAAATACCATTAATCAATCAAACTGTTAATCAAATTGAAAGCAAAAGGAAAGAAGAAGATTTCAGAAAACAAAGGGAGTTTGAACAGATAATAAAGGAGGAAGCTGAGAATAGAGAATTTCTCAATAATATTACAATTCTTCGAGAAAGAGAAAAACTCAAAGAACAGAAGATAAAGGAGTCTTTAGAACAAAAGAAGGAGCTTAGTGCTCAAAATCTTACACTTCAGAATAACTCCTTTAAGATTATAGAAGATGCGGATGAATATTTAAAACACGATCAATTTGAAGAAGCCTTAGGCGCATATCATGAGGCTCTTAATCTCTTAAAAAATATTGGTTGGACTGGTAATTACATTACATTATTAGAGGATTCAATTCAGAGTGTCCAATTCAAAATGAAAGAGAAGGAACAAAGAATGCTACAGAAAAAAAAAAACTTAAGAACACAATTAAAGGAAGAAAGAAAATTCGAGCAAGAATTAACCCAGAACCTCCAAGAAGAAAAAGAGAGGATGTTAGCAAAGAAAGTCGAGCTTCTCAAAAGAGAAGAAATTTTACAAATAACAGAAACTCAGAAAGAAGAAGCTTTCAGAATGATAGATGATGCAGAAGAGTTATTAAGACAAGGAGATTATGAACAAGCTATCGATAAATATTATCAAGCAGAGCTAATTTTAATTCAAATCAATTTTCCAACAGATCTTGTTAAAGATGCGATAAGTAAAATACAAGGAGAGAAAAGAAAAGCAGAAATAGAAAAACAGCAAGAACTAGAAACTAAACTTAGAAAGGAAGAAGAAGAAAAACAATTCCTACAGGCAATTACAAATAAAATGAAGTATGAAGACGACCAAATGAGAGCTAAGCATATAGAACTCAAAAAACATGAGGACTTAAAAGCATACCTAGAGAAACGTAAAGAAGTTGCTTTTGAATTAATTGATGAAGCTGATAATTTAGTAAAACAAGGAAATTACGATAAAGCACTTGAATATTATAGAAGCGTTGAATTGGTATTAAATGAAATAAGATATCCAACAAATTCAATTAAGGAGCAAATTGTTAAAGTTAAGGAAAGAAAAAGAAGCGAAGAATTGCAAAAACAGAAAGACCTTGAAGCTAGACTTCAAAAAGAAAGAGAAGAGTTTAATTTTAAGAAGAAAGTTGCTGGTGATCTACTTAAAGAAAAGAAGCGTTTAAAATTAAAACAAATAGCTATAGAAAAACAAACATTAACGGTAGAAATTATTAATGGGAAGAAGAATGATGCATTTAAAATCTTAGATGATGCAGAGCATCAAATTAAGAATTCTGAATTTGAACTTGCTATTTTAAGTTATAGAAAAGCAATGTTAATTCTAAATGAAATCCAATTCCCAACAGATTCAATTAACGAAATGATAACCAAAGTAAACAATCTTAAAATAAAGAAAGAACAAGAACAAAAACAAAAATTGAAAAGAGAGCTGGAAGGACTAAAAGAAGAAAAAAATCTAGAAGAAATATTAGAAGAAAGACGAAGGCAAGAGAGAGAGAAAAAGATCGCTCAAAAGATTGCACTTCAGCAAAGAGAACGAACTGTCCAAGATCAACTCACATACAGAGAAGCTGCCTATTCTTTTCTTGAAGACGGAGGAAAGTTTCTTAACGCGAGAACGCCTGATTATGATAAAGCAATATCATTATATATACAAGCTAGAAATTTATTAGCTGAAAAAATTGGTTGGGAGCCTGAAATCAATAACTTGAACATTCTAATTAATGATTTAGTTCAAGAAAAAGCTAAGTATAAAGAAAAGAAAAAGTTAGAGGCAGAAACTAGAATCAAGAGACAACAAGAATATGAACTATTTCGACAGCAAATTCAAAAACAGCAGTTGGAAGATCAAATTAACAAGCGAGAACAACAAAAAAAGCTAAAGAAGTTATACGAAGATCAAAAATATGCGGAGATAACTAAGGAGGAGGGTTTAAGTTTAATAGATGAGGGAAAGGAACTAACTATGAAATATAATTTTGACGAAGCTTATAAAAAGTTTAACCGCGCGATTCAAAAATTCAATGAAATTGGTTGGAGTGAACAAACGAAGTATATTCAGAAAGAAATAGAAAATACAAAACTCTTCGAGCAACAGGTAAAAGAGAATGATATAAAAATCCAAAAAATCCATGAAGAATTAGAAATTAAAAAAAGAAATGAAGAACGCCAAATAAAAGTAGCTGAAAGTAAATTAAGAGTTACAATTAAAGAAGTAGGTGATCTGGCTGGCGATGTCTCGCAACTTATTAAAATTAAAAAAGCACAAGACGAAGTTAAATCGAAACAGAAAAAAGAAAAAATAATTTCAGAATCAAAACAATTTAAAAGAGATATGAAAGACTTAATTATTTTGAAAGAAGAATTAACGAAAGAACTGTCAGCCTCAAAGGAAAAGGATGAGAAGCGAAAAAAAGACCTCGAATTAGCGAAGGATAAAGAAAAAGCAGACGAAATTAAGAAAATGCTTAAAGATATGTCGAAAAAATAATCGAAATAATTAATTTACGCTTTTCCGATTTTTTATATTTATACTCAATTTTCCGATATATACTAAACTAACTAAACTAATCCCGAAAAAAAGAATAAAAACAATGTTCCTATATTCTACAACTAATCGTACTAAAAAATTACCTGTTCCTCTTTGAATTGATTTTACTATTAAAAAATAGTTTTGTTCTACATCAGTGAAAACACCCATTCTTTTTGCTGAGCTTTCTTGAAATAGTAGATTAATAGTGTGAGAGACTAAATTCGGCATTCCATATTCATTAGGGGGCATTTCATATAAATACATTTCTGCGTGTGCCAAATTTAACTGAAGTAGTTCAAAATAATAGTAACTTGGATTTAGTCTAATTGGTAAACAAAATACAGTATAATTTTGAGTTAGAGAGACCGCGATTTCGGTGCTACCATTTATTAAAACAGGAGGATTTAACGATTCTAGCGCAGCGTATCCTTGAATAACACCCCATCCTTGTATATTATCTTGAAAGACTCTCGGATTTATAGTTCTATATGAAGTTAACGAGAGGATGCTTTTTAGTTGCAGAGGAGTTAATGTTTCTTTTTTCTCTAGCATCAAGGCTGCTAATCCAGCTACAAATGGAGTAGCTCCTGAAGTTCCTGACCTAAACGTGTAATCGTCTGGAAAGTCAGTATCAGCACCATATATACCAACCGCTGGAGCACATACATCAGGCTTTTTTATAAATTCAAAAGTTGGGCCTCCAGAGCTAAGCGGATACATTTCCCCATCATAATCAACTCCACCAACAGCAAGAACCTTTTTATCTGAAGCAGGAGAGTTAATAGTTCCGTCTCTATCAGATTGCGAGGGACTCCCATCGTTACCAGCAGCAGCTACTACTAAAATTCCATTATCAACAAGTCTTCTAGCAATTTGTTGGAGATATATTATTTGAAATAGGTTATCCCCTTCCGGTTTTGCTCCAAAACTCATGCTGACGATTCTAATATTGTAAATATCTTTATTTTGAAGAATCCAATTAATAGCATTTTCAAAAACGGAAATGTTTGTTTCCCCACTACTATCAAAAATTCTTAAGATAACTAAATTTATTCCGGGTGCTACACCCTGATAGTCGCTGCAATTTCCTCCCAATATCGAAGCTACCCATGTACCGTGCCCGTTACCATCTTGAGGGACATCTGATGTATTTGTTATTAAATCGAAATATTTAAGAATCCGGTCAGACCAATTTAGTTTACCATCGTTAGTAAAAGCGCTATGGTTCCCAAAAATACCGGTATCTAGTATAGCAACAGTAATATTTTTTCCTGTAAATTCGCCTTCCCATACATTTTCTTGTAAACCAATATGATCTTGTGCGTTGTAAGTAGAACTAATTTCTATAATACTTGGAAAAGGATCTAAACTAATATTTCTATTAGAACCGTTTTGATATAGATCGCCAACTTGTGGAATCTCGTAATCGTTGGTAGCAAGAAATATAATTTGGGTTACGGGAAGCGCTACAATAACGAAAAAAATAATAAATAGCTTTTTCAAAAAGAAACACTAAAAGAATTTAAATTTTCTTGAAGAATAATTTATATATAATATCATATAATTTAGGGATATTTAAAATGACAGTAAACAAGGAAGAGATCAAAAAATCACGGATGTACGCCCGACAGCAACTAATAGAGGGGTGGGATCAGGAAATCGTTAATGAAGGAAGCGTAATGATCGTAGGTGTTGGAGCCTTAGGTTGCGAGATTGCTAAGGATTTCGCCTTAATGGGTATAGGAAAAATAGTGCTGGTGGATTTAGACACTATTGAAACCTCTAACCTCTCACGGCAAATGCTTTTCAAACCCGGTGACGAAGGCCGTCCTAAAGCAGAAGTCGCCGCAGAAAGGTTAAAGGATATGAACCCATTTTTAAAAGTTGATTTTTACTTTGAAAAACTTCAAAAATTACCAATGTCAGTGTACGAAGAATGTGACGTTATTATTGCAGCTTTAGATAACTTTAACGCAAGGTTAGATTTAAACAAAATATGTCTGAGATTAAAAAAACCCATGGTAGAAGGTGGAACTGTAGGATTTGAAGGCCACGTTCAAGTGGTTATTCCAGAGGGCTCTGGATTCGAATACAAAACTAGAGAAATTGAGATCGAAAAAATTGTTGAAACTAAAATGTGGGAATTTGATAATCCAGAGTATTTAGATGCTCAGAAAGAAATTGAGCAGTTAGAATATCTAATTGAAAGGTTAAAAATAGAGAAATTAGGACCTTTTAGAAAGCTCGTTCGAAAACAAGTTGAAGCAGAATTCGACAAAAATTATGCTCAAGACTTATTAGACATCACTCCTTGTTATCGTTGTTTGGTTCCGATCCCTCCAGCAGACGATAAATTGGTAGCCGCGTGCACTTTAAAAGGACTCCCAAGAAATAGAAACCATTGCGTTATAAAAGCAGAAGTTAATTTTGAAAAAGAATATGGCTTTAAACCAGATATGAATTTAGACGATGATGTTGTAAAATTAAAAGCATTAGCACAGAAAGAACTAGAAGATTTACGGACAAGAGTGTTTAATGAAAATGTTTCTCCTGAAAAATTAGAAGCGCTTAGCTCAGAAGAAATTCAAGAGTGGAAAGAAAACATTAAAGAAACATTTGGTGCTGATTACAAATTCGAAGAAATGGAAAATATCTTAGGAAATAAAATTGCGGCTATTCAATCTGTTAGCTCAATTATTTCTAGCATTCAATCCCAAGAAGCTTTAAAACTATTATTTCGATTATATGGTCGAAATATTGGTCCTCCAATGGATCCTCCTTATGTTAATTATAACGGCGTGTATGGTCAATTTGACCATTTAGATATTATTAAAAGAGATGATTGTCTTGCTTGTGGGAAAATTGAAGGAGAAGAGAATGTACAAATAGTTGTACCATTTGATGCTGACATAGGCTACATATTCAAAGCTATGAGAATATCAGGTCATGAATTGGAACCAATATTGTGGATGATTACTAATCCAGTTAATAAAGAAATGTTTTGGAATCCCTACATGAGTGGAGAATTTAAAGATCCGACCATAAAATTAACAGCTCTTAAAGTTAAAAGTAATGATATTATTACTCTTACTCCACTTGGAAAGGCAAAGGTCGAATCAGAGATCAAGAAGTATAACGTAATAATAACCTATATGTAATATTTCTTTGTTTGTAATTCTTTTAATTTTTTCTAACTTTCTTGATAAAGTTGATAAGATCATCAATTATGTATGACTCAACTCCAGCATTCGCACCAGCTAATAAATCCATTTTTAAATCTCCAAAAAAAATCATATCTTCTTTGAGTACTTGAAAATGTTCCCGAATTTTTAATAACCCTTCTGGATTGGGTTTCCATGCTCTTACATCTTCTCGTCCGACACAAAATTCAAATTTATTAACTACTCCGGCTATTTGTAGTGATTTGATAATAGTAGGTTTCGTGTTGAGAGAAAATACAGCTAACTTTACTGTCGAGTTCACTCCAAATAATTCTTTGTTGGTAATAAAATAGATAACATCCTCATTGGGCTCGTTCTTTGTTATATTTTCGTTTTCGTATTTTTGCATTATGCTAAAATTATGACGTAGTTCCTCTTCGTCTCCTCGAGCAACAATGTCACTTAGAAGATTGGACATACGATGAAAATGACTTTTTTCTTTATACTTTTCCCTATAGCGAGCATTTAATACTTTTCTTAAAGAATGCCAATCTGCCGCTAATTTGACAATCGTACCATCTAAATCGAAAACAATTACTTTCTTTCCTTTAAGGGAATATACATCCATTATGGCCAAATACAGTTAAAGTAAGTTCTATGAATAGTTAAAATAAGAAGATATCGAAGTTAAGGTTTAGTAATAGATTTTTTAGGCGGTTTACAATCGCGAATAATACATAGCTTTATAACCTATTTTATGAAAGGGACACTCCTTGATACACACGCTGCAGCCCGTAGTTTCGTAAAAATACTCAATGCATTTTTCGCCGTCAATTCGAGTTACCGTCCCATTTTCTTTAGTAATAGGCTCGTCGTAGATAGCGCTCACAGGACACATTACCGCACATCTCCTACATTTTCGACAATAGGTCTCAATTTCAAATTCAACTTCGGATCTTTCTGGAAGAGGAGATAGATTTACAGATATTACTGATAATCTCTGTCTAGGCCCAAATTTCTTTGTTATAAGAAGGCCTTGTCTTCCAATATGCCCTAAACCTGCTTTTACCGCCATAGCAGGGTAAAGTATTGGACCACCAAGAGGATGACAAGCAATTGCTCTATATCCCTTAGATCGAATAAAATCCGTTAATTTATTAGTAGCATCTCCTAACTCGGCGTAAATATTCATTGACTCAACTCCAGCTGGAAATTCGGGGGCAGTTTCGATGGCATCGTAATCCATTTCCATCCCGAGAACAATAGCATTTAGATACAAAACCTCAATCCCACCTACATGGTCCTCTTCAAATATTAAATTTTCATCTATAGGCGCAAATCCTATAAGATCGATACCTAAGCTTTTTGCTTGTTCTTCAACTTCATTCCAAAACTCTTTAGGCGCAATTTGAACTTCTTCTGGGAGCTCTGCAATTTCTCTTTTATACCCTGAAATTGCTTTGCGAACTGTTTTAAAAACCTTTGGCATTATCTTTTTCATTTTATCTGATGAGGGTCCTTCGATATTCGTTATATCGAATTTATTCATCTCTATTAATCGCGATTTTAACCCTTTGGACTTTTTAAACAAGCATAACACCTAAGAACTAATTAGTTGCTTTAATCCACTCAGTTTTATAAAGATTATTATTTTTCAGCTGAAGAAATAACCTTATAATATCTTCCACATTTATTGTATAAAACAGATACCAAGGTCATTATTATACCAAATATAACTATTGATGGACCAAAAATAGAAAACATCGAAATCAAAAGAGTATTAATTCAAGAAATCACAGACTCGATAGAAAAGGCTTACAAAATTCCAAGGGATCACATTGTGGTTGTAATTAATGAACAATCACCGGAAAATGTCGGCGTTGGAGGAAAATTGATTTCAGACATGAGAAGGGGCTAAACTCTTATTTTTTTTTCTTGTTTTAGTATGTCTTAGGTATATCGTTATATGTTAACTAAAATTTAATTTCTTCAGTTTTTTGAAGGTCAGAAAACGATCTCAATATATCATTATGGTGAGCTATAATTTGAGGTGCTTTTAAGATTTCAGAATTAATTGTACTATGGGCATCTTGAATCAAAATTACATCATAACCATGGCTAACTGCAGATCTTACAGTTAAAAATGGTCTGCACTCCTGCGTTACGAGCTTTTTTTATGAGGAGCTGTATATTTTTGATTAAAACATCCTCCTTATAGAGTGGGAAATCCTCAATAATGAATAATCCCTTTTGGATATCTATAATAACTAAAGCAGTTTTATCTACCATACTTGTTTAATCAACCTTGATTAAATAATTTAGTTTAGTACAAAAAATAAGGGATAAAAATAATATTTAATCCTAATCCATGGCGTACTTAGCAGTCCAGGACTTAGCTTTTGCTTCAAACTTCTTCTGAGCTCTAAAATATTGTTCTCCAGCCTCGTGGTTAAGAGGGTCTCCTGGATTAAAGAATGGAGGTTCTACGTGCATCATACCCTTTAAGGCTTCTACGATATTAGTTAAGGTTTTTGAAGGAGTCCAACCAGATGCTCCAGTCGAAGCATCTACCTTGCCAACAAGGTCAGGATTAATCAGATCTAAACATATATTAAGTTTTCCAGGAGGAATACTGCTATCTATATTAGGGTGCCACATGAGTGTGACTGCGTATGCATACGGAGGAGCAAAGGGGTAATTTTCAGGGAATTTCACCTCAAATATGAACTTTCCTTTTCCGTAAGGCGTTCCTTCCTTCCCTATAATTGTAAGTCGAAGGTGGTCGATACTACGCCCCCACGGTTCGATGATAATATTGGCATCATCTTTATATGCTTCAAGAGCTTCCGTATAATCGGTTTCTTCTCGCATTAAATTTCACGTTTGTTTTGAATTTTTTAAATTATAATAAATATTAGTTAGGGTTTTCTTTAAAAAAATTTGTGCTATTTTAGATCATTATTATAAATAGAACATATTTAAAAATCTACCAAGATTGAAAAGTTTTGTTTATGTAAATTATAAATTCTCTTAATTCAATTGACATCTAAAGAAAATAGTAAAAATTATATTACTATATTAATTAAAAAATATATCAAGTCCCACCCCCCTTAGCTCAGTTGGTCAGAGCGCGCGGCTGTAGATCAATATCGCATACTAAGGTTTTTACCTGTGAAGTATTGTCAGCCGATACCGTGAGGTCCTCGGCTCAAATGGGTTTTCCATTTAGGAAATAATGGGTATCCGAGAGGGGGGACTAATTTTTTCTATCTATTATTTTTAATTTTCCTTCTATGTTCAAATAATATAAAACTGGTAAATGTTTTTGCTTAATCCATTAACTTAATAAAATTCTTATTTTGACCAGCATTATTTTCCTATATAAATTGTTCGATCGAGTGAAATGAAAAAGAAAAGAACGGCTGTTGTCGGTGCTGGTTGGTTTGGCCAAGCACATATTAGAAATTTTGATGATCTTTCTGAGCTTGTTGGGATCTGTGATACTAACGAATCCAAATTAAAGCAATTAGCTGGACAATACGAAGGTGTTAATACTTATACCAGTATAGATGATTTGATAAAAAACGAGAAGATAGATGCGGTGAGTATAGTAACACCACCAAAGCACATCCCAAAAATAGCCAGGAAATTTGCACAGGCAGGAATAGATATTCTAATGGAAAAACCGATGGCTTTAAAATTGGAGGATCTAATCTCGTTCAAAGAATACGATAACATAAGAATAATGCCCGGTTTTATTGAGTTATTTAATCCAGTAGTAGAAAAGCTACTAATTCATATTGAAGAGATTGGGGAGATCATCTCAATTGCATCGAAACGCGTTGGGTTGTATCCTAAGAGAGATTGGGATATGGGTGTTATACTAGATTTATCTATTCACGATATTTATCTACAGGAGAAAATCTTTGGAAATACTAAGATCAAAAACGCGTTTGGTTTTAAAAAATGTTATAAAGACTCTGTCCACGCGGATGCAGCTTTTATTATATTAGATTTTGGCACCGCTATTGGTCAGATCGAATCAAATTGGCTAACACCCTCAAAATTCAGAAGAATGTATGTGAATGGAGAATATGGGGGAATTTCTGCTGACTTTATTACTCAACAGATAAATATTCGAACGGGAATTGATTTGCAAGGCGACCATCCAATTACGAAAGATACTACTTTTACACCGTTAAGAGGGGACGAGCCTTTGAAAAGGGAAATTAATAATTTTCTTTACGATAAAGAACAAAAAGTTACTTTAGAAGATGGTATAAGAGCATTAGATATTGCCCTTAAAATAGTAAATTCTTAATTCTATGGTTTATTTAAAACGATGAGGCACTTGTAATGAATGAACATAACGACGAAAGTGAACAGCACGAATTAGAGAAACTAAGATTGAAAAAAATGAAAACTCTCATGGACGCTCAGAAAAGACAACAAGAAACACAAGAGAGGGTTTTTTCGATAAATGATAAAGTCGTATATGTATTGAAAGCCGTTTTAGCTCCAGAAGCTTTTTCTTATTTAGAGAAGATAAAATCGAACGAACCAATGGTATATCAAGCGATATTCAATGAGTTAGTTAGCCGTGATGTTATAGATAATATAGATTATTTAATTGCTATTATTAGTCGACAAGGAGGCGTACCCAGAAAGATTCCATTAGACGCAATTATTTATTTAGAGCGTAAAGTTAAAGGAATAAAAGGTAAAATCCAAGTCAAGAAAGGCAATGGTGAAATGATGGATTTAGGATCTTTTTTGACGAAATAACTTATTATAAGTCTTGTTAACTCTAAAAATTATTGTTCTCTTGCAGAAATTATCGCGATAACTTCCCATTCCCCGTTGTTAAATACGTTTGCGTCAATATTAGAAAATTGAAAAGCAAAAGGTCTTCCGAAAATTTGCTGAATCATAGGACTAAATGAACTAACTGCAAAAATTAGAATCCGCTTCAAAATACTTTCTACTTTCGCATCTATTTTCGAAGCCTTCATAACATCTTGTACAATTTCAATTTCTGATAAGTTATAATGGTATGTGTAAACGAGTTTAAAATCTACAGGAGTAGGAGCTTCAGGGTGAGTTAACATTAACCCTCTTTTTCTGAATGGAAAAAGCGTGTTAAGGTAAAAAGTGAAAATCTCTTCGTAATGATCCCTTAGTAAATAGGAAATTCGAGAACCTTCTTTATATTTTGGCCAATATGATTCCATTAATTCTATTAGGCGGGGGTGATTTTTGTATTTGTTTTCACTTTCCTTTTGCAAATAGTATAGTAGCTTATTCTTTAGCGGTTTAAATTCATTGTCTTTTGCTACCCTTTCTACGAATTTCCTAAATCTTTGGCTCATTTTTTAAAGTAGAGGATTATTTTACTTAGTACAATTCTCTCATATTTATAATTCTTTATATGATACTCCGATAATATATTTTTCTGTAATCTAAGGGATATTCTTTTAAAATTTCTAATTAAATAGTTTATAAAATATCGTTAAAAAAAATAAATAAGGGATTTAATTCTTATTAATATCATGCTAGACAAGGTTGCTTTGATATATGCTGATCAATATCAAAAGTACGATTTTGGTCCAGATCACCCGCTTCGCCCTCTAAGGTTAAAACTAACTTATGATCTTATGGAAAAACTGAATCTTTTGACACATGAAAGGATTGAGATAAAAAAGCCTCTCATGGCTACTAGAGAACAAATCGAACGAACACATGATCCTAAGTATGTAGAAGTTGTTAAAAAATTGAGCGAAAACCCTAATGATACCTCAGTTCAGCCATATTTATATGGATTGGGTCCGGGAGATAACCCGATATTTAAAGGAATGTATGAGGCATCTGCTTTAGTGTGCGGGGCAAGTACACTAGCTGCTGATTTAGTATGGAAAAACGACGACATAATGATCGGTTTTAATCCCGCAGGAGGATTACACCATGCCAACAAGAAAAGAGCTTCAGGTTTTTGTATTTTTAATGATATTGCAGTTGCTATACATCACCTTAAGCAATTAAAGAAAGATATAAGAATTGCTTATTTAGATATCGATTGTCACCATGGAGATGGTGTACAATGGCTATTTTATGACGATCCCAACGTTTTAACTATTTCTTTCCATGAGAGTGGAAATTTTCTGTTCCCAGGTACAGGGCATTCTAATGAAATCGGTGAGGGGGCAGGAAAAGGTTATTCAATAAATTTTCCTCTACTACCTGATACGAGTAACAGAATGTTTGTTAAGTTATTTAGATACTGCGTTCCGAAGATTTTAGAAGCTTACGCTCCGGATGTTTTATTCACTCAATTAGGAGTAGACATGCATTATAACGATCCCTTAACTCAAATGGGCGTTTCTATATCAGCTTACAGAGACATTGCCCAAACACTTTACACATGTACTCACGATTACTGTCAAAATAGGTGGATTGCTGTAGGAGGTGGAGGTTATTCAATGACAGTTGTTCCTAGAGCTTGGACATTATTTCTAGCACGAATGTTAGACGTCAATCTAAAGAACGAACTTCCTCCGGAATGGATAGAGCAAGTTAAAAAAGAAGTCCCCAATGAAGATACTCCTTATTTATTATGGGATAGAGATGATAGAACGGAAGTACAACTCCTTTCCAATCCAGAATTAACAAAAAAAATGATTGCCTATAATAAGAGTTTAAGAGCTCTATGCGACAATGAATTCATTCCAAATATCTCACGATAATTAAAAAAATACTAATTTTGAAGGATATTATTCTTTTTTAATATCCAGTTATCAATCATGAAGTTTTGTGTAATTTCATTGATAGGATTGTAATTAGATCGGATTACTGATTTTGGAATCCAAACTTCTTTATTATTATCAAATTGGATTAGCAAAGCTTTTTCTGTTTCTCCTTCAATTACTCCGTTTATATTACTAATTTCAGTATCTTTATGCTCTACAGATTCTTTAACAGACAGGAGTTCCTTTGAATTTCCTACTTTAATTGGTTCACTATTTTCTCTAGGATTTTCCACAGGGTTTTTTTTTGAGGAAATATTTGAGATTGTAGCAAATTCGATTTTTTCCTTAAGTAAATGTTTTAATAGCATTCTAAAGATTTCAGTTTGGGCATAATTTAGCATTTTCGAATACTTACCAATATAAATCAAGAGTTTTTGCTTCGCATCGTTTTCCCATTTAAAGGAGATTTGTGTCTTTACATCGTTAAAATTATGATAACTCGACCAAGAATCTTTATTTTTTTTCAAAACATCTAAAATCATCACTATTTCGTCTAGATTGCATTTAATTGTTTTTCCTTCTCCCAAAGACGGTTTTTCCCAGGAACCATCAGATTTTTTCTTAATGCACTTGAAAAATATAAAAGAATCCGTTTTTGAAGAACTAACAAGCGTAATCCCTGTCGATTGCCCAAAAAAACTTTGACTATGTTTATCTACCATTTTTATCACTCTTTACTAGCAAAAACCACTTTTTTATTATAGACGGTTTAATGAATTATTAATATTCTAATTCTATTTAAAGAAAAATTTTGTAAAAATTCAAGAATTTATCAAACTGTTGAGATATATTAGTCGAGAGAGAGATCTACTACAAAAATAATCGATTTTTTGTCATTAAAAATCAAATGAAAGAAATCTCACTTATTAGTACGCCCGCAGAGTCTTCTTCCCATAAGGCGATTAAACTATTTTTATATAAATATATCTACGAAAATGATAAGTCCGTTGTAACGAGATCTCTGGAAAAATATTTGGGGAACCGATTTGCCGATGTATACCTACAACTCAAAACGGGGCAGGAAATAGCTATCGAAGTACAGAATTCTAAAATCTCTCCCAAAGAGCTCCTCGATAGAACTAAGGATTATAATAAACAAGGTGTTTACGTTTTATGGATATTGTACGGAGAAGGGAAGTGCGTTGCATCGCCTAAATATCCCCTTGACGCTAAACTTGTGAAGATCAGTTTAGCTGAAAATACTTTACATCGTATCTATGGAGGTCGTGTTTATTACGTAAACCTAGATATTCGTAATAATAAAGCCACTCTTCAAACTCCATTTGCACTTCATTTTTCTAAACCAATGAAGAAGAAATTGAGAGGAGTTTTCAAAAC
>JAGXOB010000329.1 GCA_019894735.1 Promethearchaeota archaeon
CGTCAGGTAACTTTTTCTCTTTTATTAGGAACTGTTTTTTCAGTTCATCTCCAATCACATTTTGAAAATCTCTAACAATCATAGGATAAGGGTGAGGTCCCACAACTGATCCAATTAAGTAATAAGTACTTTCTATATTAGTAACCCAATCTCTTAGCGCTTCATTAATTGCATCCTTTAATGTTTTGGAACCTGATTTGACAGGATGTACTTTAGCGCCTAAGAGTTTCATTCTAAACATGTTAAGTCTCTGTCGTCTGATATCCTCAACACCCATGTAGATTTCGGCTTTCAAACCTAAAACAGAACATGCCATGGCTGTAGCAACACCATGTTGTCCCGCTCCTGTTTCAGCAATTACTCTTTTTTTTCCCATTCGTTTGGCTAATAATGCCTGTCCAATAGTATTATTAATCTTATGTGCACCACCATGAGCCAGATCTTCTCTTTTCAAGTAAATTTTGGCTCCACCAATTTTCTTTGTTAAATTCTCTGCGTAGTACAATGATGTTGGTCTTCCAGCATAATCAGCCAGATAATATTTTAGATCTTTTTTAAAATCTGTGTCATTTTTGAAACTATTATACGCCTCTTCTAGCTCGGTTATAGCCGCCATTAATACTTCAGGTACAAAACGACCTCCATATTTTCCGTATTTTCCATCAATTGGGTACTTACTCATTTTTTTCACTCTTGGCATTTTTTATAAAGGTGTATATTTTTTGATGATCCTTAATTCCTGGCTTTTTTTCAACTCCACTGGATACGTCAACAGCATATGGTTGAACATCTCTAATCGCATTAGCCACATTTTCAGGTTTTAATCCTCCTGCTAAAATCAGTGGTGTAGGATTGATAATCTCTTTAATTTGTAAACTTAATTTCCAATTATGAACCACGCCTGTTCCCCCTGATTTTCCTTTAATATATGAGTCTATGAGAATTGCATCAAATCTTGTCGAAATCTCATTGGCTTCTTTTATTGCACTGTAAGGTTTTGCTTTTATTGCTCCAATCAACAACAAATTAGGAATTTCTTTTTTAAAAATTTTTAAATCAGATCGCATACTGTTTCCATGAATCTGTACACAATTTGGTTGCAGGTATCTACACATCTCTATGATTTCTGTTAAATTTTCATTAGTGGTCACAACAACGCTATTAACAAAAAGTGGAACTAGCTTGATCAGTTTTTTTGCTTCTGATATTAATAGATTCCTAGGAGAAGATTCTACTCCTACAATAAATCCTATTGCATCAGCTCCGGATACTGTAGCTGCGTACAAATCTTCTTTGTTAGTAATGCCACAAATTTTAACCCTTACTTTATTCAAATTGCTAATACGAACTCCTTGACTTTTTCTTCAATATTATTACTTTTCATAATTGACGATCCAATAAGGAAAGCATTTGCACCACATTTATGTAAAAAACTTACATCAGTTGGAGTGTTCATTCCGCTTTCACTCACAACAATTTTGTCTTTTGAATTAAAATTTTTCAATATTTTCTTTGTTACATTTAAATTCACTTTTAATGTAGATAGATCTCGATTATTAACTCCTATCAGATCTGCAGAAGAATCTAAGGCATTACTAAATTCTTTTTCATTATGCGATTCTAGTAAAACCTCTAAACCTTTTGAATGAGCGATATTTATCATTTTATCAAGACTTAACTTACAATAACCTCTATCAAAAAGTGCTTGTATAAATAACACAACATTAGCTCCTATTTTCGATGCAGCCTCAAGTTGCAAAGGATTTAGAATAATATCCTTCATTAGAATTGGAATCTTTACAGCGTTTCTAGTTGTTGCAAGAAAATTTAATGACCCTCTGAAGTATTTAGGTTCTGTTAAAACTGAAATTGCGACAGCTCCGCCATTTTCCATACTCTTTGCGATTTTTTTAGGATTAAATTCTTTTCTAATTATGCCCGCAGAAGGTGATGCTGATTTAATCTCAGCAATTATTGGAGCTCTTTTCTCTTCTATAATCTTTTGTTTAAGACTTACATGGATTCTTTTGCTTTGAGGTATTTTTTCATAAAAACTGCTGTTAATGGTTTTTTTGGCGGTTTTGGCTAA
>JAGXOB010000330.1 GCA_019894735.1 Promethearchaeota archaeon
CCGAAAAGAGATCGTTTATTATCTAAAAAAGACTATCATCTTAAATAATAAACTAAAAAAAATATTAAATAATGAAGAAAACATCAAGAATAAGTAAGATTGCCTAACTAAACAGAGTTACCTTGAGAATACACATAGAAGCGACCGTCCCCAGTCTTCTTTATCGTTGCGAACATGCCTCCAGCGATGTAGGCCATCCAATTTCGTTCCTGCATATCAAGTTTAGCTTGTTGACTTGTTACAGCTTTTTCTTCTGAAATAGCCCCTTGGGCTATGAGTTTTGTTTTTATACTCGCTTCAAGTCCATAAAGAACTCCCGTATTTGTTTCCATACATTAATCTCCTTTAATATTGGTTCATAGTTGTAAAAAATAGAAAAATCAGATATTCTTTGAAACTTCAGTCACAAGAACTCTATTTAATACACGCATAGTATAGTCAACCAAGTATTAAAGGTTAGAATATGAAATATCTAATTATTTCAAAACCTAATAATTCGTTAGAACCAGATAGAAGGTAACAATATCATGGTCGGAAAAGTTAACTTTTTAAATAAAAAAATGGACGCCACTCTAAAAATCAGGTCCAAAGCAATAAATGCGGCAAGACAATGGCTTAATCAAAACGCCTATATCGAAGTTCAAGGACCAATCATAGTTCCTGGAAAAGGAGAATGGTCAGGTTACCTTAAAACAGAAGTATTCAAAAAAAAGCGTACCTCGCACAGGGTCCACACCCATATAGTCAACTATATGCAACAAGTTTGGGAAAAATATACACTTTTGCCCCAACTTTTCGAGTTGAAAAAAACTCAACTAATCATCATTTAGTCGAATTCTGGAGAATCGAAGTTGTACAGCAAACAAATTTAGAGACTATAATGAGGGTTCAAGAAAAGTTACTATTGAACTTTCTCTTGTTGAAGAGAGTAACAAAAGGCAAGACGAAATTTTAAAAGAAATATCTGAAGTCTTCTCTAAAGAAAAAAGTGTCATACCTTGGTGTAACAAGATCGAAAAAATAACTATTAAACCAACATAAAATCTAACATTTCCTTTCTCGATTCAACAACATCAAAAGTTTGAAAAGTATTAGTTTCATACCTAATTTTCAGAATTACACTGTTGTTCTCATTGGCATGTTGTTGCTGGTTTAAGATTAATTCAAACTAAATATCTTAACATTTCCACATAACTCGCAAATGATAGATCTACTCCATGTGGAAAATACAATAACGGTCCTACTTTTTCGTAAAGAGCCTTCATTATTTTAATCTCAATCAACTTTCCATATAGATTATAACTTTCTTCAAGAGCCTCAGCAAAATCGCTTATTCTCGAAGGGATCTCATCTCTTGAGATGTCATAATGTTCTTGCAGATGAGAGTATATTCTTTGTTTTGCAGATTTTCCGATAGAAGAAAAAGATTCGTCTACGGAAGCTAAAAGAAGCTCTTTAAAAGAACCTATGCTGGGTTCATTTTGGACTCCTTCAACTCTGAACTCATTTTTTGGGGTTAAACTTTGTTGAACCATCATTTTTTCATCGCTCTATTTCTTGAGTGGTTTATGTTGCCACTTAATATTCGTCATATCGTAATATTCAATATAAGTAATGTTTTGAAAACTGACATATATCAAAAATTGACATATGTTTTCTTTCAAACCGTATAGCTCTAAACTCTTAGACGTACATTATTCAGGGTTGATTTAGCTGGTTAAAACTCAAAAAAAGTAGTATACTCGATTCCGACTATACCTAATCTCTGCTATGAAATGAATATGCATTAAGACCGATTTTCTGACCTGAAATAACATGTATGATCTGAATCGTGTATGTGACTTGAATAATGCGTTGAAATTTACTATGGTTTTTCAAATTGGTTGGTTGGATTAAATTTTAATCCAAAACCAAACCAAAACTTTTTATCAATTCCAAAATTGGAGTGTTCAAAACATTTGAACAAATGTTCTAAAGAATAGAGTTATGTAAAAGACTTTCCCATTTAGAATCAGTGGAAAAATTGAGAGCAAATAAACGCGATTTAATTAAAGTATCATC
>JAGXOB010000331.1:0-1629 GCA_019894735.1 Promethearchaeota archaeon
GAATTTCATCTATGATTGTTATGACCGGCTTTTTTTCATTTATTTTTTTAAGAACCATAGCTGTGGAATTGAAGAGAACTATTCCATAACTTTCTTTCTCCATATTATAAGCTAATACGGATGTAGTAAGGGCTGCATTAAGTAGAAGTTTCCCGTACATACTCCCACTCGTGTCTAGGATCATAATAATTTTTCTTTTTTGTTTTTTTCTTTGTATTCCGAAGATATCTTTGTAAGTAAGACTTTTTTTATAGATATTTAGCGGATTATGCTGAATAGTTTCGTCTAGGTCAAACTCTGGATGTCCTATCTGATAAGAAGGAGTAATTTTTTTATGATTTCCCCTAATTCCCTTGCTAGTTATTTTTAACGAGGTTTTTATTATACTCTGTCTTGCTAATCGTCTAAAGACATGTTTGTACTTTTCTGATATTGGTCGTCGTATAAAGAAGTAAACTTCGGCCATAGAAGCTTCAGAATTTTTGGCTTTTTCTGAAAAGAATTTCACTCCTTCATCACAATCTAACGCGTCTGTTGCCGCGTACACATTTGATTTCAGTAACCCCATTATTGCTTCGAGGTTTTTATGGTGAATAGATAAGTAGGTTAATTCTTTGATCTGTTTATAATCTAATGCATTTGCTAAGTGCTGATAATAATCTGGTTTTTTCTTTCTTTTTCGAATTATTTCATACCTAAGAATTTTCTCATCAGGAAAACTTTCAGTCAATCTTACATGAAGCCTTTTATTCTCAATCTCCTCAGAATCGGAGAAATCATCGATTATTGAAAATCTACTTTATTTAATACCGATAACACGATGCTAGCGATTATCTCCTTTTTAGAACTAGTAACACCATCCTCAAGCTCTATCTTGTTATACAAAGCCATAACTGCGGTATTAACCCAATTTTTTGTACTGTCAGTGCTTTCAGTTTTAGAAACCAATTGAGCTAAGTCAATTGCTCCCCTTATGGAACTTCCTCTCCTTATTGATGTATTATTTCTGGTTTGATCTACTATTTGTTGAGAGATTTGAGCAATTTTTTCACCGCTTGAATCATCTAAATTAGCTTCTTGTTTGATAATAAGAATTTCTTCTTCGGGTGGTTGAAAATCCAAATTGATCCAGATAAATCTATCCTTTAAAGCTTCTCCAATAACCGTTACGCCAACATGGGCTGCTGGATTTTGAGTGGCGATGGTAAAGAACTTTTTATGAGCCCTAATCGTCTTTAATTTAGGAATTTCTAAAATACCCTCGTCCAGTGCCGTTAATAGTGAATTTTGTGTACTTTCAGGCATTCGATTAATTTCGTTTATAAAAAGACAACCTCCTTTTAGCATAGAAGAAGCGAGTGGACCGTAGATGTATGAATCTTCTAAATAACCTTTAGATATCACTAAGGGCGGGTCAAAATAACCGACTAAATTATGTGGTAGTGTATCCTCAGAACAATCGATACGGGCAAATTCAGTATCGTAAAATGAAGCAATTGCTTTTGCAATCCTCGTTTTACCGACGCCTACTTCTCCCTCAATGATCAGGTTTTTATCTACTAACCTTGCTAGAATAATATTCTTTAACTCTTCTGTTCTCCCAATTATCTTATAACTTTTTTGTATCTC
>JAGXOB010000331.1:1639-2018 GCA_019894735.1 Promethearchaeota archaeon
GAATTCTTATTTATCATTAGTCAAGAAACTCAAATTTTAAGCAAAACATAAATAATTTGCTTAAAACATCTAAAAAATTAAATCCTCGAACATTTTAGGATTTATTAAGTATTAGGGCAATTTTTTTAATAAGGAAGGATTTCATTTTAACTTAATAATGCATCCAAAATCTATACTTACTAAGAACAAAAGAAAGAAAATTGTTTTTGGATTTACTATAATAGCTTCAGTTTTATTAATTCCATTAATATTGGATGATTCAACCAGGGATATTAGCAATGACAGTTCTTTATTCCCCTCCCCCGCTAATGGAGGTAATTTTGATATCCTAAATTTTTGGGCTAATGAAATTGAGAGAGTAAATAATACGCCATTAAAT
>JAGXOB010000332.1 GCA_019894735.1 Promethearchaeota archaeon
GATTCATACTAAAGACCAGGATTATTTTGGTAAACGATTTGCAAAACAGTTCATGTGGTATTGTATTGGAATCGTCATAGCGAGTATAATATTTTCTATAGCATACACCGTTATTACTGAAGCCCCCCCCATAACTTTCTGGCCCACATTTGGAGTCATTTTTGTATTATTGTTTATCCTTTCTCCACTTCTTTACTGTGTAGGAAAATCTTACGGGCAGTAAAAACCTAACCTTTTTTTTTTTAGTAATACTTCTAAACAAACCGATAATCGAGTTAGCGTAGATGCTCATTAAAAGGATGGTACTAATGTAAAAAAATACTGTAGCAACCAAGAAAGTGTCAGGGCTTAATTCAAGAAAAACTGAAGCAATTACGCCTCCAATGGTAAGTATGGCTATATCCATCGAAGAATTTAAAAGACTATCTCGTCGGTACCCAAACTTGATGTTCTTCTTAAAAAAAAAAGTGTTTTCAATTATTTCCCAAAATATTCCACATAAAAAAATAGTAAAAATGCAAAGTAGAAAAACAAATTCGCCAAATATAACCAAATATAATGCGTCTAGACTTAGAAAGACGAAATAACCTGCTATAAGGTGTCCAAAACTAAAGAAATCGATTGCTGCTTTACTTACATCACCTTTCTTTTTTGCAAAAACCTTATTCACGATTAATTCTCCATGTCAAAGATGAAATTAAATTATTTAATAGGAATTCAAAAATAGTAAAAAAAATCGATTTATGTAAATAACACAGAACATGTTTAGTTATGCTCACAACCGCAACCGCATTCATGAGCATCTGGTGGATCTGGTTCACAACCTGTTTCTAAAATTTTGATTTTGAAATGAAGTATTTTTCCTGCAAGTGGGTGGTTCATATCAAGTATAATAAACTCCTTATCTACTTCTTTAACCCAAGCCATTGAATGAGTTCCGTTAGCGTCACCAACTCCAAGCATCATTCCTTCCTCGGGATCCAAATCTTCTGGTAGTTGATCAGTACTAACTGTTTGTACTAAGAGGGGATCAATCTCACCATAACCTTCAGAAGGACTTAGCGTAATCTCAAATTCGTCTCCTATATTTTTACCGACAACTGATTCATCAAAACCTTGAATCAACATTCTTTCACCAACCTCAAACTTAATCGGTTCTCCCCCTTGAAGTTCGGTTGAATCGAATATGGTCCTATCTTCTAATCTTCCTTCATATTCGACTTTGATGATATCGCCTTTCTTTATGCCCATAAAATCCAACTCTCCCTTATTTAATAAATTTTAATAGATTTTATAAAATAATAGAATTATTCCTTATTACTTAACTGTTTATAATTTAGAAATTCTTTTCCATCTATTGGATTCTACGGGTTAAATCTATTTATAAATGAATTGGAAATTTTTCTACTTTGCAAATCCTGGAATTTTTTTAGTTGTTTTGTAGGAGATTTTTGGAAAGCCTGATCAATAGCTTTCATATGCTCAATTCCGTCTCCACTTATTCTATATATTCCGTAGTCTTTTTCGATTAGATTGTTTTCGATTAATTGAGTGAGATGATTTGATCCAGCAGTGTTTTTTTTTTTCCAAATTTTCAACTAATGTTCCAAAAGGGGAGTGAAGATTCATTTAAAGCGATTAAATTGAATAGTTGTAAAGAAGATCAACAGAATAATGTATATCCATATGGTACATATTGTATCATATGCAATGGAGATGTCTCGTTATATAAACATTCCACAAAAAAAGAGATATTAGGAATTTTCAACCAGTAAAATCATATGTTAAAAATAAAAGATATTAAGATACAAAGATATACTTAGAAGATGAATGAAAGGAATTTTCAGATATTTTTAGAAGAGAAAGAAATCGAAAAAGATACAATTAAAAACTTTCTTTCAAAGCTGAGAGACTATGAAAATTATCTCAAAAAAGAAAACCTTAGTCTCGACTCCGTAAATCCCAATAAACTGGTTGAGTATACTGAAT
>JAGXOB010000333.1 GCA_019894735.1 Promethearchaeota archaeon
TATTGGAAAGTTGGTGAAAAACTCGCACCGGCATTTGAGATTGGAAAAAAGTATAAAAAATGATAATAATATTCTAAATTTTTTTTGATTAAAATGAATAAAGAAAACTTAAATAAACAAATTATTGAAGGGAATCTTTTAAGTCCTTTGCCTGTAATTTTGGTTGGAGCAAAGGTACATAATAAGCCTAATTATCTGGTAATTGTTGTATATCTCTATTTTTGATGACCATTTTTATAAATGTTTCAAAACCCTTTAAAAATTAGAAGTTTCTGTTGTTTTTAGTATTTATGAACAATAACCGTTTCACGAAGAATGATAGGTTTTAAAGAGCTAATCGTAATTATTTCTTTTGAGTGCAGTGAACTTTACCTTGAAGTACACTTCCCACACAACCATTGCACGAAATGCATTCAGATTTTAATTCACCAATTCCTTTAAACCACTTATTTGGGAGATCTGGTTCTCTAATTAGTGGGCGACTAAGTGCGATAAAATCAGCATTTCCTTCTTTTAAAATCTCTTCAATTACCTCTAATGATCTTAATCCTCCGACTAAGATTAAAGGTTTATTAATTACTGGCTTAATTTCTTTAGCGTATGGTAAATGATATGCCTCTTTATTTTTAGATAATATATCAACGCGACTTTCTGGTAACATTGCCGGCATCCATCCAAGTTCTTCTTTACTCCTTAATGTAACTTCCCACATTCCTCCACTAATTTCGATGGCTGCAAATCCCATTTTTGAGAGGATCGATGCAATCTTCTTAGAATCATGTATATTGATTCCATCTTCTAAATAATCATCAGCATTTATCTTAATCAAGATTGGAAAATCTTTTCCAACTCTTTTTACAATTTCATTGTAAATTTCCTTTATAATTCTAGTCCTATTTTCAATCGATCCTCCATATTCATCTGTTCTTTTATTTGTATGGGGTGATAAAAATTCACTTAAGAGATATCCATGAGCTGCATGGAGTTGAATAGCATCAAAACCTGCTTCCTTTGCTCTCCTTGTAGCTTCTGCAAAAGCTATTATAACTTCCTTTATTTCATCGATTGTCATTTTGCGGGGCATATTGTTGCTCATAGGTTCTAGAATTGCAGATGGAGCAATAGGTTCTAGATCTATCATAAATGACTGACGACCATTATGAGCAAGTTGTATAACTGCTTTGCATCCATCTCCATTTTCATGAATTGTGTCCGAAATCCTTTTTAATCCTGGAATTAAGTCATCTCTATCTATACCTATTTGATTATAATATCCATGTCCACTGGCGTGTACATAAGAAAGTCCAGTCACAATTAATCCGACACCACCTTTAGCCAATACTTTATAGAATTCAACAAGTTCATTATTGACACTTCCATCTTCTGAAGCCATGCGTTCAAATGTTGCTGATCTCACTAGCCTGTTTTTAATTAAGATATTCCCAATTTCTTTAGGTTCATTAATTAGGAGTTTAGACAATTAAGATAACCTCATTTTCCTTCATAAAATAAATTTCAATTTTTTTTCGATCAAAAAGTGTCATTTTTTTTTTTCCTTAGGCTCTTTTCTAAAATTATTCACTAATTAGTATATAGAATGACTTTCTTGTATAAAAATATTGGCTTGTAAAAGGCAACCGCTCTAATTGCAATATAATATTAATAAATCCTTCAAAAGTCATAAGTAAAGGTTTATGAAACGAAAAAAAATGATCTCATTTATCTTCGGTTATTTCACGAAGATCGCTCAGACATGGATATATACTGAGATTTTTTCTACGTGTTATCTTACGTGTATTATAATTTAGGCTACGCTTAAAATTATATGAATATAATCATTATTAATATTATAGTAAAATGGTAGAGAAAATAACTATAAAGCTTCCAGCGGAACTTCTTGAATTGACCGGTCTAAATTTTAAGAATTTAGAAGAACAGAGTCTTCTCATCTGGATTTTAGATATTTATGCTGAGGGTAAAAT
>JAGXOB010000334.1 GCA_019894735.1 Promethearchaeota archaeon
GAATATATGCTTCCCAATCCGGTGATTTCCATAGTTGCGTGAGTTTGGTAATTAATAGAACCCGTACCGGTTGATCCAACAAATCTGACATCAGTATCGATTAAATTATCTCTATAAAGCACATCAACGCTTCCTGTGGATGTTTCCCAAGTTCCAGTTACATTCGCGCCCATAGAAATATATTGGGATAATTCCACATCAATGCTACCTGTAGATGTTTCAAGGTTTAGATTAATGTCTTTTGAGTATAGCATATTATAACTCTTAAAGTTCACGCTCCCGGTCGAAACTGTCCCTATTAAATTATCACCCATGATACAATTGGTATAATTTAATGTCAATGAGCCAGTGGATGTTGATGCTCGAAATCCACTTGAAAAATTCGTTTTGCTTGCATAAAATTCGATGCTACCCGTGCTACTTTCGAGTCTTACAGGTCCTTTGATCTCGTTATTTCCTAATGTTTTAAATTTTATTGATCCTGTGCTGGAAGTTAATGAAGTTCCATTTAGGGGAACACCATCGGGTACCTCCATTTCAATAGATCCTACTGACATTAAGGCTGTGAGATCGTATACAACATCTGTTCTTAATATTACGGCAATAGTAATGTTATAGGATTTAAACCAATGCGATGGATTAAACCAAACATCTGGTATGGTTTGGAGGTTAAATGTAGCTGTAACATCATCCCACCAACTTGCACTCGGTTGAAAGAAATCTAAATAGGTTTTTCCTTCCATATACCATCCTGAAATTTCCATATCAACATCGATATCGGCATAAAGACTAGTTGGAGAAGTGTTATACTTAAAAAGAAGTGATCCGATGTCCACATTAAAAGTTAATGCTTCTACAAGATCGGGAGAACTTGGCTCGTAAGTAAAGTTAAACGAGTCATCAATGTTCCCAGCTGTCATGGAACCAAAAACTAAAAAGCCTACACCACCACCAACTAAAAGAACAGCAACAATAAGTAAAGCTTTATTATAATTTCTCATTTTTTTCACAATTTTTTTAGATTTTATAATTAGTTAATAGTGAAAATATTTGGGCTATATTTAAATTAAATTTAGACTGATTTTTATGAGTATTAACAATGTTAAATACTTTAATGCAAAATTTGCATCTTTATGACATAGTTAACTGCGTGTTTTGCGCATAATTACAAACTGCTCATCTTGAAATAAAGAGCAACTTTCTTTCTGAATTTTTCAAAAAAAGAGAGATCTCCATCCCACAATTGTAATTTATCAGCAGGATAAACATCCTCTAGAATCCCACTTATCGTTTTGCATAAATTCAAAACAATTTTTTCTTTAATGTTTGGGTTTGTCTTATAAAATATAATAAGGTCGTTTTGAAGGCATTGACCGTACCTAATGAGTTCGTTGTCAATCTTCAAAATATTTTTTTTGTTCAGGGAAGAATTTTGGAGATTCGATATGATTAACTCCTTTATTTCTTCGAGTTTTGTCTGATCAAAAGTAGGATTTCTGTAATTGAACGATAGTTTAGCGTTAGGATCTCGATAAAAATCAACTATAGCTTCCCCTTCCTTAGAGAAAATCCAGAATTTCATATTTCTTCATCTAAATTGAAAAATTTTATAGCATTTTCAACGGTTATTCGACTTACATCATGTTGAGGAACATTATGAGAATAAGCAATCGCTGCTATTGAATACTTCACATTTAATGGCACATTTACGGGACCTCTTAAATAAGGGTGTTGGTAATAACTATCAGTTTCCGTCACCAAAGCAGTTAATGGAGATTGTTTAGTTACTCTGCGCCATTTATTAACACCGTACGCAGAACTTGGAACAGATAATGTGTGCCCTTTTTTAGGTAAAATCGTTCCATACTCGTCTGGACCTGAAAAACAATGCCACATAACAATTGTGGGTTTTATATTAAATTCATTGATTAGATTAAGAATTTCTTTTGTTGCCCCATCCTTTGTATTATAG
>JAGXOB010000335.1 GCA_019894735.1 Promethearchaeota archaeon
AAAGAAAGGTTGCTCAATAAGTGTACCAAAAAACCTTTCAAAAGATTTATAAAAATAATATAGGTCGAAAAAATAAGATGTAAATTCATTGATAAACCTTATATTAACCTGCAATTTCGTGAAACCTTGATTTCACGCAGAACTATACATACAGGCATGACATCAGAATAGTATAAACTTTATACATTTTCAGGGTGATATCATCGTTTCACGATCTGGAAAAAAAATATTATAATAACTACATTTGTAATAATATGGAAAAAAATACAAAAAAGAAAAGAATTGCAGATTTTAAGATTCCCTCTATCGACAGTTCAAAGTGGGCTATCATAGAAACTTTAAAAATGATCTTTACGAAGAATTCTCCTAAAGATGCAGAAAGTTTAGTGGAATCGTTTTCTAAGAAATATGAAATTTTGCTACAAGAATATGAGCAAGAAGATAAAACAGACTTAGCTCGATTCTATAGGCTAATAATGGAATTCAAACCTGCTTTAGCATCAATTTTGAAACCTGGAAAAGAGTTTGATGATATGTGTGATATTGCTGTCCAACAATTTAATGTTGTTTTAAATAGAATCAGGAGGCAACTTATATTTAAGCACATCTTGATTAATCAAACAAATCTTTTATAAATTGACCAATTTTATTTATAGCTTCTTTTGCTTCAGGAAGGTCATAAAGACCGTAATTTTGCCAGACATGGGGCATATCATCCCATTCTTGTAGGATGGCATTAACACCGGCAGCTTTTGCGAGTTCCACTAATCGAGTAGAATGATCGTAGACCATCTCACTTGTGCTTACTTGCGCTAAAATTGAAGGGAAACCTGTAAAGTCAGCAAAGATTGGACATGCGAGAGGATTATTAGGATCTGCTCCGTTTAGATATGCGGGAATCCACCAAAAAATGCCCACATCTGCCATAACACAATCTGTAGGAGCATTCTCTAGTATTGTTTTACTGTTTGTCGTATAATCAATACCGGGAGAGAGAACTATAACACCTCTGGGCATGGTAATACCTTCCTCTTTAATTTTAATAAGAGTTGCAAGAGCCATGTTTCCGCCTGCAGAAGCTCCGCCGATAATAATATTTTCAGGTCTATATCCATTCGAGAGAAGCCATTTATAAGATGTAAAGCAATCGTTTGGACCCTCAGGGAATGGGTGTTCAGGAGCAAGAGCATAATCCACGCTCAATATTTTTACACGCGCGGCTTTTCCGATCTCAACTGTATAAGGTCGGCTGGACATTGGAGATCCTAACACATGTCCACCTCCATGGAAATACAATAAGATTTTATTTTCGTCAACACCCTCAGAAATTTGCCACTCTGCCGGCACTCCCCCAGCATCAATAGATTCAATTTTTACATCTGGAGACAATGGATGCTGTTCTTGTAGAATTTTTCCTTTATATTCCATTGCACCTCGAAAAATCTTTGCTAACTGCATCATTTGGTCTCTAGTTATAAGATCATAAAGATCCTCTGTTTTACCTTCTCCAGTTTCGAGTATCTCGTAGAATCGTTTATTTCCGGCCGCAATTATTGAAAGCATTTTTATAATGTCTACTCCTTCCTTTTCCGCAATCTCGAGTGCTCCTTTCGTAACTATTTTTTGACTCCTTTGTTGGAGTTTCTTTACATCTGGTCTCAATAATCGTTTGTTCAATATCGGCATATAAATAATACAATAGCTTTTTTAAATAACTTTATCATAAAAAAATTTATTCAAATTTATTAATAATTTAAATGCGCCTTCCGGGAATTGAACCCGGGTCGTCAGGTTGGAAACCTGATATTCTAACCACTATACCAAAAGCGCGATGCAAAACAAGAACAGTATTTAAAGATTTTTTTCAGGTGGAAATGAATATAAATATGTTAAATGTAAATATTAACGATTAAAAAAAAACTTTCTGATACTTATCATCATAAAATATCGT
>JAGXOB010000336.1 GCA_019894735.1 Promethearchaeota archaeon
GGGTCAGGGTCTATATTGAGAAGGTTTAGTCGTTCTTCTAAAGTTGGTTGAACAATTTCTGTTGTCATTCTTTTTTTTCCAGACTTAGAAGTAAACTTGTGTTCAATGACTCGCGCACCGATACCGTTTCCTATTTGTCTAATCATAGGACAATTCTCCCCAATTAGTCGAACAGTTTTACCGTAGTATTTTAAATCCGGAGTATTTTGACCATCATCACCACGAACATGGATATGAACAATAGAGGCTCCCGCTTCGTAGCAGTCTAAAGCAGCTTGCGCTTGTTCTTCAGCAGTTAACGGCATTGATGGATTAGCCCATTTACCATGTATTCCACCAGTAATTGCAGCAGTAATTATAACTTTTTTGTCTGTTAATATGTTAGGTTTCATTGATCTTCAACAATTATAATAATTTCTATATGTTATTGTTAATTTCGTTAATAATAAAGTCTTATTATGTTTTAGTTAACTTTAAAACAAGTTTGAAAATTTTTTAATATTTTAATTTTTTTTTACTAATTCTACAAGACTAAAAAGTAAGC
The DNA here is from genome assembly GCA_019894735.1 of Promethearchaeota archaeon. The sequence continues at coordinate 545 of JAGXOB010000336.1, forward strand.
AATTATGGCAGATGTAAACTTAATCTTTTTTTTATCGATACTCATAATAGCAATTGGCTATTTAGTCAAAAAATTGCACATTCTAAAAGAAAAAGACGGAGAAACAATTGCTAAAATAATTTTTAATATAACTCTCCCGGCTGTAATTCTTAAATTTGCAACAACGATCAAATTTGAGTTACCATTGATTCTATTACCTATAATTAGTATAACTTTTGGTTTTCTTATGGCGTTTCTTGCATTCTTATTTTTTCGGAAATATCCTTCTCAAATGAAAGGAACTATGATTATGACTTCGATAGGATTTAGCGTTGGAAATTTTTTTTTTCCGTTAGTAGAAGGCATTTGGGGTCAAGCGGGAATGCAGTACGTTACTCTCTTTGACGCAGGAAACGCTTTCACTATATTTTTTACATGTTATATAATGGCTTCTATTTATTCTCCTAAAAACCGAGAAAATGAGGTAAAACTTGATTTTAAATTCATTTTAAGAAAATTACTTAAATCAGCTCCTTTATTAAGCTATATTATAGCTCTAGTTATTAATTTTTCGGGAATTATAATTCCCTATTTTTTCTCTGAATTAATAGATGTCTTAGCGAGGGCGAACACAGCTCTAGCTTTGATATTGTTAGGTATTTTTCTTCACTTTAAATTTAGAAAAAATGAATGGATTTCAATAATCAAAGTTTTGGTATTGAGATATAGCGTAGGTCTTCTTATGGGATTGGGCTTATTTTTCTTATTGCCACCAAACATTTTCAACCCTCTTTTCAGAATATTAATTTGCCTCTCCTTGATCCTTCCGGTAGGTCTCTCTGTTATCCCCTTTTCTGTAGAAAATGGATACGATCAGAAATTTGTCACGATGATTGCAAATCTTACGATTGTAATTAGTTTTGGCCTTATTTGGGTTTTAATTTTAATTTTGAATGGATAAAATTGGTTATTTCTTTCTTCCCCAATTATAAAAACCTTTACCCGTTTTTAAACCGAGATCGCCATTTTCTACCATCTCTTTAAGTTTATCAGGTGGTTTATCATTTGGGTCTCCGCTTTCATTGTAATAAGAATTTTCTACAGCATAAACAACATCGAGTCCAATTCCATCCATTGAAAGAAAAGGGCCCCTTTTCATTCCCGTAAAAATCTTCCAAGCAGTATCAACTGTTTCTATATCAGCGTGTCCTCCGTCCCAAATTTTCAAACATTCTTTTTTTACAGCATGCCAGACTCTATTGAAAACAAAACCTAAACATTCTTTATTGACTACGAGAGGTTCACATTTAATGTTCTTGATCCAATTTTTCCCTATTTCAAAGGTTTCTTCGCTTGTTTCAGACCCACGCATAATATCTATCATTGGACATGTCGGAATAGGGGCGTAAA
>JAGXOB010000337.1:0-615 GCA_019894735.1 Promethearchaeota archaeon
GATCAAGAGTATCCAGATGAAAGTTTGCATGAATCAAATGGTTACACGCAAATTAATGTAGATTATTGTCCTTATTGTGGATATCAGTTGACTTCTCAGAGAAATTTTTGCCCAAGTTGTGGCAAATCTCTAAAATTCCAAGAATAAAATTCATATCTTTTTTTAAAACCAAACCAAAGCTAGAAGAAAAACTTCATTAAACCTAAAAAAAATATATCATCATGGATTATTTTCTCGGCTTAGATTGTTCTACACAAAGTTTAACGGGCTATATTATAGATTTCAATAATAAAAAAAGTAAGTTTTCATACAGTATTAATTTTGATAAGGATCTATCCCATTATAAAACTCAAAATGGCGTTTATACATCCAATGATAGTAAAATTGTTCAATCGAATCCATTAATGTGGATTGAGGCATTAGAAATGTTATTTAATAGATTTATTCAAGATAATCTACCCTTAGAACATATTAAAGCGATTTCTGGATCAGGTCAACAACATGGGACGGTTTATCTAAATAGTTCGTTTGAGTCTATTCTAAAAAAATTAGATTCAAATAAATCTTTAACAAATCAATTAGTTCATGTTTTCACGAGAAATTTAAGCCCCGTTT
>JAGXOB010000337.1:625-1900 GCA_019894735.1 Promethearchaeota archaeon
CCGTCAGATGTGTATAAGAGACAGCATTTGAAAGGTTCTCTGGACCTCAAATAAGAAAATTTTTCAAACAGAATTACGACGACTATATGAATACTTCTAAAATTCATCTTGTAAGTTCCTTTTTATCTTCTATTTTATTGGGTAAAAACTCACCTATAGATCACAGCGATGGAGCAGGAATGAACTTAATGAATATTAGAACAAAACAATGGGACCAAAAAGCTTTAGATGCCACAGCTCCAGATCTGTTACTGAAACTACCCCCCCTAACTAATTCCTATGATGTTATTGGTACAATATCTCCCTATTTTATTGAAAAATACGGATTTTCTTCAAATACTATACTTATTCCATGGTCTGGGGATAATTCTAATAGTTTAATTGGTTTAGGCCTTACATCTCAAGGTAAGGCAGCACTCAGTTTAGGTACAAGCGATACATATTTTTCATATTTAGAATACTTAAAGTATGATTTGAGGGGAGAAGGACACGTTTTTGGAGCACCTACTGGGGATTACATGGGATTAATATGTTACAAGAACGGTTCTTTAGCAAGGGAGAAAATAAAAAACAAATTTGCCCTTACTTGGAAGGACTTTTCAGACATATTAAGAAAAACACCCCCCGGGAATTACGGTAAGATTATGTTACCGTATTTTCTTCCCGAGATTGTTCCACTTGTTCTACAGCCTAAAGTATATAGATTGGGATTTGATGAAAATGATCTAGAAGGAAATGTTAGAGCCGTGATTGAAGCACAATTTCTCTCAATGAAACTCCATTCCCAATGGATAGGTGAACAACCAATTGAAATATATGCCACGGGAGGAGCTTCTAGTAACATAGAAATATTACAAATAGCAGCCAATATTTTTAATTCAAATATTCGACAATTCGAGGATACTAATTCTTCGGCAATAGGAGCAGCCCTCAGAAGCACTAAATCTTATTATGATTCTGCAAGTAAAATCATTGACTGGACAGATTTGGTTAATTCATTTTTAAAAATACAAAAAACTAATCTAATTAAACCCAACAGGAAGTACACCGAATTGTATAATAATATGCTTGAAATTTATAAAAAATATGAAACTTTTATTCTTAAGGGTGGAGAAGATCCAGAAAGATCTCGTGAGGATTTCATCAAGAAATATTTTACTAATTGATTAGACTTCATCAGAGTGTTTTAAAATAGAAATAACTTCATTAGGGTCACTCGCATTTAAGATTGTGCTTGTACTGCTCAAAATATCAACGTCCAAATTTTTAGCGTTA
>JAGXOB010000338.1 GCA_019894735.1 Promethearchaeota archaeon
GATATAATGAATAATCTGATTTTCTAAACTGCTTATTCTGCGCGTAAAAGTAGAAGTGGTTTGGCAGCTTCATTTTTCATGATTAGAGCTACTGTTATAGATCAAAATTTATTTAATATTTATGAGAAGTTGTAATTTCATTTTCTATAACATATCCGTTTTTTCTTATTTAATATTATTAAGAATTTTCAAGTTTGATTTATCATAAATCCTCTTCAACCTAACCAACCCTTTTACAGTATAATGCTTGGCAAGGACGCTTTGTGGAGCTCTACCCTGAAACACATCAACACATTGTTACAAGCAATAGCTTTTTAGCACTCACTCAACTCTTTTTTTAATGAAACAGATTTGAAACAATATTCTTCTACAAAAATGGTTTGTACAGTAAACTTAAATTTGTCTTTAAAGGTTGAATCTATGAATATCTATGAGAAAAACTAATTTTTTTATCATTCTTTTTGGTGCTACAATAGCTTGTTTAATCATTCTTTTCTTGTTTATGGTTTTCACTTATCCTTCTTCTTCATATCCAGATTGGATGTCAGAAATGTGGAACCACATGGGAGGAGGAATGATGGGAGAATCAAGCGACTCATACCTGGGCTACTTCGGAGTATTATTTGCAATATTAATTGTAGTAGTAGTCATTAGCGTATCAGGAATAATCTATTTTATAGTATATCCTGAACTAAAAACAACTCAAACCAAAAACCAAATAAGACCTTATGAGAGTTCAAAAAAACCAAACGCAATGGAGACAATTCGAAGAACTCTAAATAAAGATGAACAAAAAATCATAGAAGTCTTAGAGATGCACAAAGGAAAATACCTCCAGAAATATTTAGGGAAAGAAGCGGGTTTAAGCAGACTAAAAACTCACAGAATTCTTGCACGCTTTGTGGAAAGAGGCATAGTAACTCTGGAGAGTAAAGGAAACACTAACGAGGTAACATTAAAAGAGTGGCTTACCTAGTCGAGAGCCATTTTACGTTTCCAAACCATAAATCTCAATTTACAAAGGGAAAATGTGACAGGTAATGTTGAAAAAACCCCTTTCTAAATCAAACTAGTTCAACTCATCTATATTTATGGTTTTTTCTAGAATTTATTAACCAACTTAATGAACTTGCTTATTATCGTCGAATTTTCAAATTAGATCTTTCATAAATTCTCTTCAAGCTAAGCAATCCTTTATCGCGTAATTTTTGGTAACCCGCCTCTGGGGATTCTTCCCTGAAAACCATCTTCAAACTTATCGATAACGAAGTTTGCCAAGTGAACTTTAGCAGAATAATCTGTTTGAAGAGTCAAACAAACTCCCAAATAGATTTTGATCTCATTCTGCACGTAAGAGCAAAAGAGGTTTTGTAGCTTCTTTCTTAATAAATGCCCTAATCTTAACAAGATTAAAAGCACAAAGCTTTTTGAATTGTTCATCATTTTTACAATCTCGTATCACAACGTAAACTTCACCATTTTGAGAATATGCTTCAACTACATTTTGTTTCCTCAAAATTATCTACTCCTAAGTAAAACACATTGTTTTATGACTAAAGAATAATTCAAAACTTAGGAAAGTGCAATCAATATTCAGAGTCAACTTGCTAAAAAACTACAAAGGGTTTATAATTTCTAAATTTTATCAGAAAACACTAATAATAACTTTTCCAGTTATTACTTCATCGCAACTAAAATTTTTTCCTATATTTATTACGACAACTCATTTCTGCGTGTTTTGCCGTGGCATAAACTAATAATACTAGTAATTTCAAAAAATCATTTTTTTATTTTAAAAGGTGAGTACTTTCTGGCTCTCTTTAACCCACTTAGCCAAATCTCCAACAGTACTACCCACAACAACACCCTCAACAAACTCATCT
>JAGXOB010000033.1:0-18277 GCA_019894735.1 Promethearchaeota archaeon
GACTCGATTGCGCTGATCATTTTGATAGTTTCGTTCATGAAATTAACATGAGCTTCGTAGCGTTCCTCATCCTTAGCCCGAAGGTCGGAAATGAGCATTATTAACTTTCGAATCGCATCTTTTTCTTCACTCACTTTCAAAAATCACTTCTTTTATTCTTATTAATAAAACATATGATTATCTAATAATTTATATATATTTATTTATAAAAAAGTTAGTAAAAAATTAGAATTTGGCCTCTATACGATTATTATATTCCTAATTGAATTCATTTTTTAAATTAAGGGGCATATTTATTAATAAATATTATCAGAAGAATAAATAAAACCAATTTTAATTATGTCAAAAAGGAAACTTAATTGGCTTAACCATCCTAAAATTTACGAAATTAATACTTGGCCATGGTTAACTAACTTATCTGAAATATATGGACATCCTATAAAATTAGATGCAATCCCCGTTGAATTTGTTGACCAAGAATTAAAATATTTTGACGCTGTATGGTTAATGGGAGTTTGGGAGCGAAGTCCTATAGGAAAGGAATTAGCAATGAATCACGAGGGTTTGCAAGAAGAATATCGAAGAGTGCTACGATATTATAATGCACAGGATGTTGTAGGTTCACCCTATTCAGTTTATTATTATCATGTTAGCTCTCATTTAGGAGGTTCAGATGCTCTAAAAAAGTTCAGGGAAGAATTAGCAGCAGATGATTTGTTTTTGATATTGGATTATGTTCCTAATCACGTTTCAATTGATCACCTCTGGACACTTGAGAAGTCCGATGTTTTTATTAAGGGGACTTTGAATGAATTGATGACTAAACCCTATGATTTTTTTTCAGTTGGAAATATAGTTTATGCACACGGGAAAGATCCTAATTTTCCACCTTGGACAGACACGGTTCAAATAAACGCATTTTCTCCTGAAGCTCGCTTAAAAACTATTAACACTCTGCTCTCGATTGCTCAACAATGTGATGGGGTTAGGTGTGATATGGCAATGTTAATGACTGACAGTGTTTTTAGTAAAACTTGGAGCGATAAAGCAGGTTCACCACTTGAAAAAGAATTTTGGGAAGAAATAATCCTAGCTGTTAAAAAAAAATACCCGGATTTTAAGTTCATAGCTGAGGTATATTGGGATATGGAATGGGAATTAATTCAGCAAGGATTTGATTATTGTTATGATAAAAGGTTGTATGAATGTTTAGCTAGTCTTAGAGTTCAGAGCGTACGAGATCATCTTAAAGCAGATTTAGATTATCAGAATAAATTACTTCGATTTATTGAAAACCACGACGAACCAAGAGCAATACTAACTTTTGGATATGAAGTTTCTAAAGCTGCTTCTGTCATTGCTTTGACATTACCAGGGGCACGATTGATATTTGAAGGGCAGACCCGGGGATATAAGGTTAAAATACCAGTTCAACTAGGAAGGGGACCATTTGAAGAAGATAATATAAATCTAATGGAATTTTATGATAAATTGTTAAGAGTTGCTCCCGGAAGAGCCTTTGATGAAGCAAAATGGTCATTATGTGAAACCAAGCCTGTAAGTATGAAAGATAATTCTCATAACAACATAATCTCATATCAATGGTTAATAGATGACCAAAGATTACTAATTACGGTTAATTATAGTTCTTTTTCTTCTAAAGCGCATATAATAATCGAGGATATAAACTATGAGCTCTTTAACTGGCGATTTACAGAGCTTTTAACGGGGAACGAGTATAACTATAAAGGAGAAGATCTTCGTGAAAATGGATTATATATCGAATTAGAGGGTTGGAATAGTCATATATTTCGAGTTGAAAAAGGTTGAAAAAGTTAGAATTTATTTTTATTAAAAAAATTAGAAATATGAACCAGAAAAGAGATATGATTATATGGTATATAATAAAGACTCATTAATTACTGCTTTAATTGAAAAAGGAGTCAAAATACTAAATCCTTCCTCGGTTGAGATAAGCGAAGAAGTCAACATTAATCTGATATCATCTGAAGATGTTACGATACACACAGGATGTAAAATATTTGGCAAAAAGACACTTATTATGCCGGGAGTTAAGCTGGGCAGTAAGTCTCCAGTTACTATTAAAAATTGTCAATTAGGGAAAAATGTTGAGTTAAAAGGGGGATATTTTGAAGGATCAACATTTCTGGATTCTGCGAATATGGGTGATGGAGCCGAAGTCCGAGAAGGATGCCTCTTGGAGGAGGAAGCTAATGGTGCTCATACAGTAGGTCTTAAACAAACAATTCTTTTTCCATTCGTGACATTAGGGAGCATAATTAATTTTTGTGACATTTTAATGGCAGGTGGGACGAGTAGAAAAAACCATAGTGAAGTTGGTAGTTCGTATATTCATTTTAATTATACACCTAATCAGGATAAAGCAACAGCATCTTTAATTGGAGATGTAGCACATGGTGTTATGCTCAATCAACCTCCTATCTTTTTAGGGGGACAAGGCGGAATAATAGGACCAAGTCGGATAGGTTATAAGACAGTAATTGCAGCTGGAGTTATTTACCGCGGAGATTGTCTTCAGGGTCATAAACTTTTAATGGGTAAAGAACATCAAAAAGAGGATATGGATTTCTATCCGGGATTATATTGGAGCGTTAAAAAAAGAGTTATAAATTCTATTGAATATATCGCAAACATAATAGCTCTCAGACAATGGTACTTATTTGTGCGTTCTAAGTTCTACCAGGGAAGTGATATGGAAAAATTGCTTTATGAGGGTGCGGTTGAAAAACTTGAACTTATTTTTAATGAGAGAATTAAGAGATTCAAACAACTAGCTAATAAGATGGAAAAATCTTTAGAATTATATAAATTAGTTATGGGTAATAACATATCAGAAAAGCTGACAAATCAAAAAAAAGAACTAGTCGGGAATATACAAATAATTGAAAGTAGTTTTGATGAATGTTTATTATATTCTGGTGACGAGAATAAGAGAGATGAATTTATAAAGAATCTAGATAACATCTCTAAAAAAAACGGGAAAGATTATATCAATGTAATAAAAAATCTAGACGATCATTATTTAAATGTTGGAACTTCTTGGCTTCTAAGTATAGTTGAAAATACACGAAATACCATTTTGAAGCATCTTCAATCTTTTAATTAAATATTATCTTTTCTTTTAAGAATAAAGAATATCTTTAATGAACAGTTACAGTCTTACTAAGATTTAATGGTTTATCAGGGTCTAGATCATGAGCTAAGGCAGCATAGTAGGCTAATAATTGTAAAGCAGGCATGAAAGTAATTGGGCTGAAAAGATTATGGTATTTATCAGCGGGTTGAGGAATTCGAATTGTTATATCACTTAATTTTGTTATTTTTACATCGCTTTCCACAACGACGGAAATTATTCTTCCTCCTCTAGATTTGAACTCCATTACGTTCCCAACTAATCTATTATATGTCTCGTCAGGTGGAGCAATAAAAATGATAGGAAATCCTTCTCTTACTAGAGAAATTGGGCCGTGTTTAGCAGAAGCTGCGGAATAACCTTCGATAAAACGACAAGCAACTTCTTTTAATTTTAATCCTCCTTCTTTGGCGGTTGCGATTGAAATACCTCTTGCTAAAAAGAAATAATTCATATTTTTTTCTAAGTTGTTTACGATATATTTGATTAAATCAACATTTTTTTCAAGGAATTTTTCAATGATATTAGGAATTCCAGCTAAAGCATCGTAGTATTTTGTTATTTCTTCATCAGAGATTATTTTTCTAATTTTAGCGATTGAAACTGCTATCAAAGCTAGAGCTAGAACTTGTGTGCTATACGTTTTTGTTGCTGCAACACCAATCTCAGGTCCTGCATTTGTTATGATCACGTGATCGGAATATCTAGTAATTGATGAGCCTACAACATTAGTAATCGTTAAGATTTTAATAGACTTTGTTTTTTTTGCCCATCTGATCGCTTCAATCGTATCAATCGTTTCACCTGATTGTGAGATTGCAATAATTACTGAATTATCTTGTAAACTACCGGTTAATTGAGTCTCAAATTCAGAGCATTCTATATCTTGAATGTTTTTACCAAGAAATCTAGAAATTATAAATTTTCCTGCTAGTGCTGCGTGATAAGATGTGCCTGCTGCTGTAATATAGATATTTTCCGCTGACCACAAAATATTGGCAAATGTTCTTAAAAGTTCTTTAGAAATTTTCAGAGTTCTCCTTATCGCAGTTGGTTCTTCATAAATTTCTTTTAACATAAAATGCTCATATCCCCCTTTTTCTGCCGCATCAATGCTCCATTCAACTGTTCTTAATTCTTTTATAATCCTTTCGTTAGAAGTGAGGTCAAAGAATTCAACTTCTCCTGCTTTTAAAATTGCAAGCTCATTATCATCCATAATATAACACTTCCGTGTTAATGGTAAAAAAGCAGGAATATCCGAAGAACAATAAGTTGTTTTTCCTTCTTCTATTCCAATTATTAAAGGAGATTCTTTTCGAGCAACTACAATTAAATCGGGATAATCAATCTGACAAACAGCAATTGCATATGCTCCTTGGCATTTTTTTAATGCGTTTATAGTGGCATCCTTAAGATTATTACCTTTTTTCATAAAGTCTTCAATTAAATGGGGAATTACTTCAGAATCAGTCTCAGATTTAAATGTGTGTCCTAAAGAAGCGAGTTCATCTCGTAATTCTAAAAAATTCTCTATTATCCCATTATGTACAACTGCAATCTTGTTTAAGCAATCTAAATGTGGATGGCTGTTAACCTGTGTTGGAGCTCCATGTGTAGCCCACCGGGTGTGTGCGAGAGCAAGTTTAGAGTTATTTGGAATATCTGCTAAATTTATTTTTTTTTGGATTTCCTCGATTTTTCCAACCTCTTTTTTAACAAATAATTTAGAATTACAAAGTGAAACAATACCGCATGAATCATAACCGCGGTATTCTAAACGTTTTATTCCTTCTAGAACAATTTTTCCTAGCGAGATATCTTCTTGGTTAGTTATAATCCCGAATATACCACACATTTAGATTCTTAATTATGGAAATTATATTAATATTTCATTTATTATTTGTTAGTTCAGAGTATAGTCGATTTAAAGAACAATTTTGTTAACTTTTAAAAGAGTAGAATATGTTTTATTTTATACGGGATGAGAGATTCACTATTAAACTTTTTAGAATAAAATTCCTTCAAATGAGTTGAAGTTCATTTATAATTACATTAATTTTTATATTGAAGTAATATTTTTTAATGTTAAATTTTGAATTGTCAATGGTAAAAAATTATGACTATAAGTGTTATTATAACAAGAGATTTTGATCATATGAGTGAAGTAGTCGCTGAAATAGTGAAAGAGACTATTATAAAAACATTAGAAGAAAAAAAAGAATTTATTTTTGGTCTAGCAACGGGAAATTCACCTACTGGTATGTATAAACACTTAGCTCGGATGGCTAATTCTGGTGATTTTGATAGCACTCGGATTCGCAGCTTTAACCTTGATGAATATGTAGGTCTCCCTGGTGAAAATCCTCAACAACGAATGCTACATCCAGAGAGTTATTGTTATTTTATGATTCAAGAATTTTTTGGTCTTCTTGATAAAAAATTCATCGAGACTTCGGTCCCTTATGGTTGTTTGATTGATCAGGAACAATTAGTAAATGAACTTGTTGCACATCCAGAAGACTGGAGTGAATTGGGTACAGATGCAGGTAAATCAATATCTATTAAAGAAAATCCAGGCTCAGAATATTTAAAGTGGATTCAAAAAACAATATTAGAGGGGTATGCTCAAAAAATTTCAGATGCTGGTGGTATTGATTTACATATAATAGGCGTTGGAGGTCGTGGTCATGTTGCTTTTCATGAATCGGGAATCCCATTTGAAAGTAGTAATGTTTTATTAGTAAAACTTGATGACAACTCTGTAAATAATGCTGTGAAGGATGGTCATTTCACTACCAAAGATGATTCCCCCCAGTATGCAATCAGTATGGGTGCTGAACTAGTATATAAAGCAAGGGCAGTCATATTGTTGGCTAATGGTGAACGTAAGGTTGAGTCAGTTACCAGATCGTTATTAGATGATCCAACCCCAGAGATCCCAATTTCTTATGGGCAAATTTATTCGAAAAATGGAGGTAACCTGACTTATGTATTAGACAAGATCGCCGGTCGAGAACTCCTTGCTAATAAGGAATTGCTCAAAAATAAAGGGATAAAAATAGAAATTAGGAACAGTTAACTTCAAATAAAAAAATAAATGTTCACAAAAGCTTTATATTAAATTTAATTTTTTCATTTTTTCTTCTGCTATTTTATTCATTTCAATTGATTGATTTATATCGACACTAGATTCACCAGAAATTCTTAAATATGGGCTTGTTCCTGAACGTCTTATTAAAATCCACCCATTATCGTAATCGAATCTACAACCGTCCATTTTATTAATAGATTTTAATTTTTTTCCAATAGAATCGAAGCTCTCTTTCATCTCAGAAATAATTATTTGGTTTATTTCATCGGTAAAGGGAATATCTTTTATAAGTTGGAATTGTTTACGATAATAAGGATAATTTGGAATTTCTTTCAATAATTCTATTAATTTTTTTCCTGTTTTTACCATCATTTGTAATACTATTCCGATTGTGACTATTGAATCTGGTCCTAAGTGGAAGCTGGGCCAAATATAAGTACCGGAGGTTTCTCCTCCCAAAAATCCCCCATTCTCATGTAAAGCTTGAGCTACTTGGATATCTCCGACTTCAGTTCTTATTATCTCGCAACCTAGTGGTTGTAATACATCCTCAATTAAACTGGATGAGTTTACAGGAGTAGATACTTTCAAATCGTTCATAGAAAGGTTTTTCCTATTATTTTGTATGTAATATTTTGCCAGAAGCGCTAATAATCTAATTGGATCAACAATTTCACCTGTTTCATCTAAGAAAATAACTCTATCAGCATCTCCATCTAGCGCTATTCCAATATCTTCTTGCGTTGATATTTTCAAAAATTTGGAAATCTGAATTAAATTTTTTTCGCTAGGTTCTGAATTTCTTCCAGGGAATTTACCATCCATTTGTGCATTGATTGTAATAATATTTACATTATAAACATTTAATAATCTTGGAACGATTTCACATCCCGCTCCGTTTCCGGGGTCAACTATAACATTTAGTTTACTCCCATCAAATAATATACGATTAGTTATATCTGAAATGTGTTTTTCGTTAATATCATTGACCGGAGTATCTTTTCCAATTTGATCCCATTTGATATCAAGAAAATCCTTCTCGTCATATATTCGCGAAATTTCTTCTTCTTGCTCGTGGGAATAACCTATACCTGAAGGATTCCAAAATTTTAATCCAATATATTCGGGGGTATTATGAGATGCGGTAATCATAACTCCAGCATTCCCATCTAAATATCGTAGAGACATTGCTAATGTGGGTGTGGTTACAATTCCTAATGTTTTCACATTACATCCCGTACTTAAAATCCCAGAAACTAATGCGTATTCTATAGGTAAAGCTGAAGTTCTAATATCTTTTCCGATAACTACGATACCAGAACCTTTTAAATATGTACCCAAAGCCAATCCCACGTCTAAAGCCATTTGCGGTGTGAACATTAAGTCTGATTCAGAATAATTTTGAAATACTCGTCTAATCCCAGAGGTACCGAAGATATTACTTGTCATAGATTACCACAATTTAGTAGATAGTGTATTTTCAAGTTTAAATTAGAAACTTTAAAGGATATTGAATAGTAATTAATCATAAATATTAAAGTTATTTCAACTAAAAATTACACACATCAATTTCTTGAAATGTATTGTAGTTTTTCTATAATTTAATATAATAAAGTTTTAATTTTTGTTCTTACATATAAATTTTAACTAATATTGCTACAATCAGAGAATTTTAAGTTAAAAATTGGCATAGCATTAAATGATATTTCAAGGATTATTGAATATTTCTAGCTTATACTTAGATAATGAAGACATCTTGTTTAATCGATTAGATCAATTTTTTCACGATAGAATCAATGAATTTACAAATACAAATAACAATGAATCCGATAACTTAGATAGCCAATTTACTAAACTTTTAGAATTTATTAAAACTGAATTAGTTGCTCTTGGATTTGAAAGAGAGAGGTTAGAATATATATTTTTAGATCCCTTTGTTAACCTTAATCTCAATGATATTGACAATAAATGGACTATACGTCAAATTTATGATTTAAAAGTAGCTCCTATACTATATGAGATTTTTCTTGAGAAAGTAGTAGCATATTTAGTTGATATAGATAATATTAATCTGATTATGCTAAATTTAAAAGCATCTAATTTTTTAAGCTTAGAATTTATTGTAGAAATGAAAAATTTAAAGGACCTATTTGATAAATATCCTGAAAAAAAAGAAAATTTAAAGAAATATATTCAAATCCATAAGAAATTTGAAAAAAAATTAGTATTGAATAAAGATAAAATAGAGATGCTAGAGGATCTACCAGATCCAAAAGAAAAACTACAGCTTTTATATCTTCTTTTCCGAATAATTAGTATTTTTCATTTAGAAGAAAAATTTGATTTCACTCATATAAAGAATTTTATTTCGGATAATATTAACGAATGGTTAATTACTATTCCCTTAGTAACATTAAAAAATCCTGATCTTTATTATTGTGGGTTATATTTAGCTGATGCGCTGAATATAAAATTAGATGAAAGTAAGGTTAAGGATTTCTTATTAAACTTGTATGAGGAAGGGATCGATGAGTTTGAGGCACCTTTAGTACAAGCTACTGACGGAGTTTACTATCTGCTAAAGGCTACAATTTACATGAAATTATGGCTTTCTGACTATCAAATAAATAGATTAATAGAAACAGATCCCCAATATTTTGAAACGGGGTATCTTAAGAACTTAGAAACCTCCCAATTAGTTGTAATTTTAAAAATTTATAACATGATTCGTGCTAGAAACATAGAGGATAATATTTCCGCAATATTAGAAGAATTGGAGCAAAGAGTAGCACCAGAAGGAATAAAACAATATAGAGACGGCTTCATTTCCTCTGAAGCAACTTATTATGTAGTTTTCTGTAATTACATGAGAAATACTTTAGACAAATTAAAAGATAACGACTTGTTAGAAAGCACTATTTCAAAAATTTATAGGAATTTAGAATTGCTTGAAATTTCAGAAGATACGAATTTTGATTTAATTTCTGAACTGATCTATTCGTATGAGATTTTAAAACTCTTTAATTGTATTGAAACTCCACAATTGATTATCAAAATGGCGAACTATTTATTTCCCCCAGAAGTAGCCGAAAAGATATCAACGAGTCCAGAATTGAATAAAACTCAAGCTAGGTTTAGACATTTAAAAGTAAACAAGCTTACTGGAGAAGTAATGTATTAAATTTATCTCATTTTGTCCTATAAATAAACAAGGCTATAAAGGTTAATTTGAAAGTAGAAATTTTAAATTAATTCTAATCATTTAATTAGATATTAAAATTAGAATGGGTTAAATAATTAAATGAAATTAGATGAATTCGAACTGATTTATAAGAAAGATCGTATTGAGCTTAAAAATATAGCGAAGATCGAATCTAAGTTAATGGAAATTATAGGGAAACAGAATGTCTCTACCGAACCTATCGACATTTTAGCCTATACAAAGGATTCTACGCTCATCGCTTTGAATTGGACGATTCAAGGTAAATTAGCGGGTCTACCGCATATTATTACTTGGCCAGAAACTATTGAACACATATCTGAAATTTTAAAATATGCTAACAAAGAAAAAATCCCTGTTATTCCATACGCTGAAGGATCAGGTGTTGTAGGAGGATCTATTCCAACACGTGGCGGAATTATTCTAGACATGAAGAAATTCAACAAAATAATAAAGATAAACGACAAAAACTTAACTATTACAGTTCAAGCTGGAATAAATGGTATGAATTTAGAGAGATTTTTAAACGATAGAGGTTACACTACTGGCCATATACCGCAATCTCTTTACACTTCTTCATTAGGGGGTTGGATAGCTCATAGAGCAGCAGGCCAATTCTCAACAAAATACGGTAAAATCGAAGATATCATTATGGGCATGGAAATTGTTCTACCCCAAGGAGATGTTATAAATTTTAAAACAATTGCCAGAGCATCAACAGGACCTCAACTTGATAAGTTATTCATAGGTGGAGAAGGAACATTGGGCATCGTAACAAAAGCCACTTTAAAAATTTGGCCATATCCCGAAAAAAGAATGTTAATTTCGTACAGTTTTGCTACAATTGAGGATTCTTTTGAGGCCACAAGAGAAATATTAAGAGAAAATATCTATCCCGCAGTAATAAGAATATACGATTTACCAGAAACTAGTAGACATTTTGCTGAAGTTGAGAACGCAAAAGATAGAATCATGACTGTATTCGTCTGTGAAGGAAATCAAAAATTAGTTAAAGTAGAAGAAGAAATAACAAGAGAGAAATGTGAAAAATACTCAGGTATAGATTGTGGAGAACATCCAGTCGAACACTGGTTTGAAACTCGATTTAAAGTAACTGAAACTTCTTCTATGCCAACTTATAAATTGGTATTTGATACAGTAGAGGTCGCTTCATTATGGGAGAACGCAGCAAAAATCTACCATAAAGTACTTGAAGATGCCAATAAGGTAAAAGGAAATTTACTTATAACAGCCCATGTTTCGCACTTTTACGCTAACGGTGTTGGAACATATTTTACTTTTGGAGGAGTACCTCCTAAAGGAAAAACTGACCTTGAATTTTATAAGGAATGTTGGGATTCGATAATAAAAGCGGTTATAGAATGTGGTGGATCTATCGGCCATCATCACGGAGTAGGTATTAATAGAGCCCATTGGATGGAAGAGGAATGGGGTACTTCTTTCAAAACAATGAAAGACATTAAAAAATTATTGGATCCAAACAATATCTTAAATCCAGGTAAAATTTATAATAGAACTTGGGAGGAAGGTGATCATTAAATGGGAGCTTTCGATACTTTAAAAAAATACAAATGGATGCTCCCACTTCTAAGTAAAGCAGATAGGGACATCAAATCAATTCTCATGAAAAACATGCGATCCAAAGAAAAGAACTTCTTTCCCGAAGGAGAATATAAAGCGAATGTAGATGACTTAATCAAATGCATGCTTTGTCCAAATATGTGCAGGTTTGACTGCGGTACGCTTCAAGCAGCGCAGAAAGAAACTATTGCTCCCTCTTATAAAGCACGAATTGGATATTATCTGTCAATCGGCAAAATAGATCCCACAAAAGAAGAAAATAGAGCATTTATTGATCTTATGTATATGTGTTCCAATGAAGAGAATTGTAAGATCTGGTGCCCTTTTGACTTTTCAGTTGTTTCTTTGTTAGAAACTGTAAGAGACGATCTAAACGATAAAGGTCTAATGCCTAATTATTGTAAAGATCAAATTGAAAAATTACAGAAATCGAACACAATCGAAGGATACAACATCTTCGAAACTTATAAGGAGAATGGAATAGAAAATATCGAATCTGATGGGAACGATGATGTGTTTTATTACCTTGGATGCGAATCAATGAAATTCCCAGAAGTTATAAAAGCTAATATGAACATATTGAATAAAGCAGGAATTAAATTCTCTACTAATCTAGATAGTAAGGTTTGTTGTGGAGGCCCATCATTTAATATAAGAGATTTTACTACAGCAAAATATTTTGCCGAAAAAAACAAGAGCTTAATTGAATCAACAGGCGCTGAAATTATCGTCTCAGACTGCCCTGGGTGTGTATTAGCTCTTACTAAAAGATATAAAAGTGTTGGCATCAATATTGATAAAAAAATAATTCACATTGTCGAATATATTAATCTCCTTATAGAGGAGGGAAAAATTCAACCATCTAAAACTATATCAAATGATTTGAAAAAAGTAACGATTCATGATCCATGCTTAATTGCTCGAAATTTGAACGATACAACTTCTATTAGAGGGATTCTTAATAAAATAGATGGTTTGGAAGTAATTGAACCACAATACAACAAGGAATATGTTCATTGTTGTGGGTGGAGTGGTACCGCACATTGGGCAGACAGAAATCTAGCGATTAAAGAAGCAACGATAAGAGTTACTGAACTAAAGGAAACTGGTGCTAATATTTTTGTCTCAGCTTGTCCCTTATGTGAACTGGGTTTAGGGTATGGACTAACAGAAGAAGAAAAAGAAAAGATTAAAATAGTGGATGTATCTGAATTACTAAATAAAGTACTTTAAAATTTTTAATAATGTGATTGTATGAACGATTTAATATGCGTGTTTGATGTTGGTACAACTGGAGCAAGAACTATACTATTTGATATTAATGGAAAACAGATAGCAAGAGCCTATGAGGAGTATCCCGTTTTCAAACAACCAGTAGGTATTTCTGAACAAGATCCAATTTTATGGTGGAATGCCGTAAAAAACACATGTAATAAAGCAATATTGGGTTTAGATGTTAGTAGTATTATAGGTATTTCTGCCTCATTTATGCGCCAAACGACAACATTTATTGATAAAGAAGGAAAAGTCCTACATCCAGCATTAACCTGGATGGATGAAAGAGAAGAAACTAGCGCTAAAGATTGGGACAAAGAAGGAGGGTTGAGAAGATCAATTCCTAAAATTCTCTGGTTAAAAAAAAATAAACCAGAGTTATTCAGCAAAGTAGCTAAAATTGTTTATCCTGATACTTACTTATATATGAAATTATGTAATGCGATTGTAACAGATCCTACCAATGGAGTATGGGGAATTCTCAGCCTAGAGACATTACAATGGGATGAGAATCTTGCTGAGCTTTATGATTTACCTTTAAATCTATGGCCAGATTTATATTCAGCAGGTGATATTGTCGGTAGCTTATCTAGTACAGCAGCTAAGGATTTAGGACTAAAATCTAATATTCCAATAATAATGGGGGGAGGAGATCAACAATGTTCTGCTTTGGGTCTGGGAACTATTAATAACGGACAAGTAAAAATTACTATAGGAACGGGTACTTTTGTCGATTATGTTGTTGATAATCCAGTTAAAGCAGCAGGTGATTTTCCAATATTTTCATTACCATCAGTGATCAAAGGAAAATGGAATATTGAAGGAGCAATACCAGGAACAGGGACTGCTCTTAAATGGTTTAAAGATAATTTCTCTCAATTACAGATAAAAGAGAGTCAAGAACAAAATGTTGATATTTACGATATGCTAGCCGCTGAAGCAAAAGACATTTCCCCAGGAAGTGAAGGTTTGCTTTTTATTCCACTGTATATGTTCAGGAAAGGTACAATCCATGGTTTAGGATGGAATCATAATAGAGGTCATATGATACGGTCAATTATGGAATCCTCTGCCCTAAGTGCTCAAATGTATTTAAATTTGATTGAAGGGATGGGAGGAGGTAAAGTTGATGAGGTAAGAGCTGATGGTGGTGCTATGAATAGTGGATTTTGGGCCCAGATGCTTGCTGATATATTAGATAGAAAAGTTCATATCCCTGAAATTAAGGATGGCGCCGCTATGGGAGCAGGAATTTTAGGTTTTTATGGATGTAAGGTATTTAGTAGTATCGAAAAAGGATTAGAAAACATGGTTAGATTTCCAGAGGTAAAAACGCCTATAAAGGAGAATGTTAAAATATATAAAAAATTAAATAGGATATTTATGCCTGCCTTGCTTGATGTATATGATAAGAAGCGTGTAACAAAAAATTTTTAAGTTTACTATCCAAAAAATCCTATTAAATGATAGATTTCATTACAAGATTATTATTAATTTTAGATCCTCTTTTAAAAAACTAATATTATAACTTTATCCATATTTTTTTTGATACCTCATTTTTAAAACCAATAATTTACGGTGAAAATTATTCAGTAATTTTCACAATCCAATTCAGATTTACTGTAAAAATTTCAGAGTAAAAACGATTTATTATAGAGATTTTCAATATAGAAAAGTATTTCTTGACTCCTATATTTAAAAATTTAAACCCAAGAAATAAAATTGTGATGCCATGCCCTTCTTTCAGAACCAAGAAGGTTACAATTTGTATTACGAAGATATCAACGGCGATATTAAGGATCAGACAGAAGGTACTATAATCCTACTTCACGGTTTCGCCTCTTCAGCTTCATTTTTTAAAGGACAAATAAAAATGTTGAGAAAGTCCTATCGTATCATAGCTTTTGATGCTTTAGGGCATGGTAAAAGCGATCAACCTATAAAATTGAATCTTTCTAAAAACTTACGGTATGAGATTATAAGAGATCTTGAAGATTTGTTAAGTTATTTAGGTGTTAAAGAAAAGTATGGAATTATAGGTCATTCGTTAGTTGGTGGTATGATTGGGCAATTAATCAGCATGAACTACCCAGATAGTGTCAAATTTCTCATATTGCTTAATTCAGGGTATATAATGATTGATAATGTAATTAGAAATATTTTTTACAATTTACTTCCTTATTTTATCCGCATAAATTTTTTAGATGTGGTTGCCAATTCTGTTGAGGATATTTTAGATAAAATCATTCCGTACATTCTAAATTCGTTAGCGGATTCTTTAAATGGAATGAAGTTAACGAAAGAGGAGTTATATATGCTAATTGAAGATCAGATCTTTAATATGATTAATGAAATTAATGAATATGATCCCTCCGGAATTCTTTGCCCCACATTAATTATTGCTGGACGATTAGATAATTTCGCTCCAGAGCAAATGTCAGAAGAACTTCATAAAAAAATTCCAAATTCTCGTTTGGAAATATTAGACATGGCTGGACATTTCGCACCTGCGCAGAGGAAAGAGATAATTAACGAGTTAATATGTGATTTTATAAAAAATCTTGAGTAATATAACATAATACTTTATTACTATTCGAGTTTATGATTATTTATGGACCCTATTCTAAACGATAATAATACTTCCGTTTCTTTTTTTAAAAAAGAAGTGCAAAAATTTGTTAGAGATCGAAACTGGACGAAATTCCATACTCCCAAGAACTTAATTCAAGCGTTGAGTATAGAGGTATCCGAATTATCCGAAATTTTTTTATTTAAGGATATTTCGCTTGGAACTATAAAGAGTGATAAGCACGTTTTAGAAAATATCTCTGATGAGATAGCCGATGTTTTTATATATCTAGTTAGCCTTGTAAATAGCATGAATTTAGATTTGACTGAGATTTTTTCCACGAAGATGGAAAAAAATAAAGATAAGTATTCCTTAGAAGAATTTAACAATGGATATTATAAAAAATTGTAATTATGGTAATTTTTGATTTATTCTTGGATTAATAAATACTGAGTAAAACCGATAATAAGAGTTTTTATGCTTTTTCCTCTTAAATAAAACCATGGTATCAGAAAATATAGATGATATTATTAGAAAACAATTTGATAAAACTTTAGAGAGCACGGATTTTACATCATTAGGACAATTTTATAAAGGAAAAGTACGAGATAATTATATAAAAGATAATATTAGGATCATAATTGCCACAGATCGGTTGTCTGCATTTGATCGCGTAATTACAACAATTCCATTTAAAGGTCAGATGTTAAATCAAATATCTTCCTTCTGGTTTGAAAAAACAAAAAGTTTAGCGAAAAATCATATTATTAATATTCCAGATCCTAATGTTGCTGTGGTTCACCAGTGTGAAATGATTCCAGTTGAAATGATTGTAAGAGCATTCATAACGGGGTCAGCATGGAGAGCTTACATTAAAGGGGAGGCTACTTCGGGTATAATTTTACCAAAAGGATTGCAGAAAAATCAGAGGTTAGACGATATTATTTTGACTCCTTCTACTAAAGCAGAGAGTGGACACGATATTTATATATCTAGGGAAAAAATCTTAAAAGATAAGATAGTAGATAAAAATATTTACGAACAAATTGAAGAGGTTTCTTATAAATTATTCAAATTCGCCCAAGATTATTGCTACAAAAATGATCTTATATTAGTAGATACTAAATACGAGTTTGGAATGAAAGATGGAGAGTTATTAGTAACTGACGAGATACACACTCAAGATTCTTCTAGGTATTGGATTTCTAAAAGTTATAACGAAAGATTTGCAAAAGGGGAGGATCCCGAAATTTTAGATAAAGAAATTTTTAGAGGCTGGTTAATGGACACTTACCCCGATATATTTCCAAACATAGCACCAAACCAGGAGATCCCTCCAATATCGCCTGAGATTAAGGTTGAACTCGCAAAAAGATATATGAAAAGTTTTCAAAAAATTACCGGTATTGAATTTAAGCCTGAAGTTACTGATGTAAAAGAAAGAATGGTTAATAATTTGAAAAAAGCTAATTTCCTATAACTGATTGGAAAAGATTTAAATAAGATTTTATTGTATTTCTTTTTATAATGTTTGCATTTTTTTTATTAATATTGGTATTTGGGCTTTTTATGGCTTCCTTTTTTGTGCTTATTATAGATTTAACTTCTACGAAAAGAAACAATAATAGATCAGCCGACGAAAAATTGCCGAAACTGGGTAAATATAGCTTTCTGTTTAATCTATTTGCACTTTTACTCTTAGTGCTTGTAAGCTTTTCATACGTTTACTAAAAATGTCTCAATTGATTATTTTAAATTTTAACAGATAAAAACTATACCATTTTTGTCGCATTTCATTAATGAAAATTATTTATTAATTAACAAGAACTATTAAAATTATTACTCACTTTTTTTTTCACAAATGGCGCAAATAGAATTTATAATTGAAATCTCACTAGAGAATAAACCCGCCGCTCGTGATCCTGTTGCTGAAACTATAAAAAGGGATTTGCTCGCAAAAAAAGGGTACGATCAAGTATCCAAAGTTCGTTCTGGTCAATATTTACGACTCAATTTGCTAGCAGATAACGAAGAAAACGCAAAGGAAATTGTAACGAAGATGTGTAACGATTTAAGAATATTCAATCCAGTTACACAAAATCTTAACATCATAAATGTGAAGAAAGTATGACTATTAAAATAGCCGTTATTCAATTTCCTGGAGCAAATTGTGATTTAGATGCAGTTCACGTTTTAAATGATGTTATTGGAGTCAGTACGAGTTTAGTTTGGCACAACCACTTTAAAGAAGCGGATTTTGATGGTGTAGTTCTACCAGGGGGATTTAGTTTTGGAGATTATTTAAGAGCTGGGATTATCGCAGCTCATAGTCCCGCGTTGGACGAAGCGCGAATCATGTTGAAAGATGGTCGACCCATTATAGGGATATGTAATGGATTTCAGATCTTAGTCGAGGCAGAATTTCTTCCCGGAGCTTTATTGCAAAATGAAACTTTAAGATTTGTTTGTAAATGGGTAAATATTAAGGTAATAAATAACCGGACTGCTTTTACTCACAAAATGAATAAAGACGATGTGCTGGCAATTCCCATTGCCCATGGAGAAGGGAGATATTACACTGACAATGTAAAGAAATTAGAAGAAAATGACCAAATAGTGTTTAAATATTCAACAGAGGAAGGTAGTATCACATCCGAAGCAAACCCGAACGGATCTTTGGAAAATATTGCAGGAATCTGTAATATTGAACAAAATTGTATGGGATTAATGCCACACCCAGAACGGGCTTCTGAATCCATCCTTAGTCCCAAGCAGACTACTCATGGAAGAATCTTTTTTGAATCAATGATCGAATTTATAAAACGGAGGTTAACTTAATGACAAAAGTAAACCTAAATGGAGAAGAAGTAAGAGTTGAAATGACAGGGGATGAGTTTGAGAAAGTTAAGGACCTTTTAGATAGAGAACCTACCATAACGGAGTTAGGTGGTTTTGATGTTATGTGGAGCGAACATTGTTCGTATAAATCTTCTCGTCCGAAACTTAAGCTTTTTGAGGACGCTGAGGCGAACTACGACTATGTTTTAGCAGGTCCAGGAGAGGACGCGGGAGTAATAGATATAGGGGATGGATATGCGTTAGCATTTCGAATTGAATCTCACAATCATCCATCAGCAATAGAGCCCTATCATGGTGCTGCTACAGGGATTGGTGGCATTATTCGTGATGTTCTCTGTATGGGGGTTCGACCAATTGCTCTGCTCGATCCCTTGAGATTCGGTCGTTTAGCAGGTAATTCGCACTCTCAATGGTTATTTAAGTATGTAGTTAAAGGAATTGCTGATTATGGAAATTGTACTGGCATTCCTACAATTGGGGGGG
>JAGXOB010000033.1:18374-20280 GCA_019894735.1 Promethearchaeota archaeon
CTCTCAATGGTTATTTAAGTATGTAGTTAAAGGAATTGCTGATTATGGAAATTGTACTGGCATTCCTACAATTGGGGGGGAAGTTGAATTTGACGATAGTTTTGAAAATAATTGTTTAGTTAATGTCGCGTGCATAGGTTTAGGCACGATAGAAGATTTTAAACATGCTCCAAGTAGAGCTTATAACCCTGGCGATTATATAATTTTAATGGGAGGTTCTACAGGACGAGATGGCATTCATGGAGTAACGTTTGCTTCACGAACTCTAACAGAAATTTCAGAAGCTGATAGACCCGCAGTGCAGATTGGTGATCCTTTTACAAAAAAGATGATAATCGAGGCAACTTTAGAAGCCGTAAAAACTGGATTTGTGAGAGGTTTAAAAGATTTGGGAGGAGGAGGTCTCACTTGTGCCACAAGTGAATTGACGGGAGACGGAAATACTGGAGCTAATATTGATCTACGAAAAGTGTTTACAGGAGAACCAGGAATGACTTCATACGAAATCATGCTATCTGAATCTCAAGAACGAATGGCTTTCATCGTAAAACCTGAGGGGTTAGAAACTGTTCTTGAGGTATTTAAAAAATATGAAGTGGCTCATGCTGTTATAGGAAAAACAGATGATTCAAAAGTTTTGAAAGTTTTTGATGGAGAGGAACTGGTAGTAAATCTTCCTGCTAAAGCACTTTCTGAATCTCCAATTTTTAAAAGGCAAGAAAAGCGACCAGGTTACTTAGACCAATTACTTGCTCAAAAGACACCTGAACCAACAATTACTCTTAAAGAAATCATTGAAAAATTAATTGCATCCGAAAATATTTGTAGCAAAGAATGGGTATACCGTCAATATGACCATGAAGTTGGAGTAAGATCAGTTGTGAAATGTGGAGAAGGAGATTCTGGA
The DNA here is from genome assembly GCA_019894735.1 of Promethearchaeota archaeon. Next base: position 19,282 of record JAGXOB010000033.1, read on the forward strand.
GTGTTAAGAATTATAGGCACGGATAAATTTATAGCTGCTAGTGTTGGAGTAAATTCAAAACACTGTTATTTAGATCCTTACGAAGGCGCTAAAGGCGGATTAGTAGAGATCTGCGGAAACATTATAGCTAACGGAGCAGAACCAATGGCAATGGTTAACTGTTGTAATTTCGGAAATCCCGAAATACCCGAATCTTTTTGGTATTTCTCTAAAGCGGTTGAAGGAATGAACAATTTTTGTAGAAAATTGAGGATTCCTATCGTTGGAGGAAATGTTTCTTTTTATAATGAAGACGAAGTTTCAAAAACAGCAATAAAAGCCACTCCCCAAATTATGATTGTAGGTATAATTAACGGCTTGGAAAACATAATAACTCTCCCATTTAAAGAAAGCGGAAATGATATTCTAATTATAGGTGAAACTGAAGCTGAACTAGGAGGTTCAGAATATCACTCAGTAATTCATTTAATTGAAGGAGGAATACCACCGAAGATCGATGAAGAAAAGATCCAAGCACGATGGAATTTACTATTTGAATTATACCAAAAGAGGTTGATTAAAGCCAATCACGATGTAAACAAGGGAGGTTTTATAATAACAATTGCCGAAATGTGTTTTAAAGATAAATTTGGAGCAGATATAGATTTGACAGGGTATAATTTTAACAATTTAAGAGACGATGAGTTATTATTCAGTGAAACTGTTGGAAGATTTGTTATCGAAACAAACCCAAAAGATCAAGACGAGATTTTAGATCTAGCTGAAAAATTTAATGTTTCTGTAAACAAGATAGGAGTTTTAACGAGTATGCCAGAAATCAATATAACTGGTTTGAATCAAGATCTTAAACTTAACACTAATAAAATGAAGGAATTGTACGATTCAACTATACCTGATCTTATGGAAATCTAGGCTTTATTTTTTTTAATATTTGTTCGAATATCACGAACAACTTTAAAAAATAAGCGTAATTTAGATATAATCTATATCTTTCCTAAT
>JAGXOB010000033.1:20377-21550 GCA_019894735.1 Promethearchaeota archaeon
TTTTTTTAATATTTGTTCGAATATCACGAACAACTTTAAAAAATAAGCGTAATTTAGATATAATCTATATCTTTCCTAATTATTGAAGTTTAGAGATTATTTTTTGAATGAATTATGAGAGCTCGGGCATGCATAAAATGCAAGGAATATATGGTAATCCATACAAATAATCCTTTAAATCAAACTAAAATTGAATTGTTCGAGAGAAAGCACCATTTACACACGCTCATTACCGTAAATTTAGATGAAATAAAGGATCAATATCAGATTATTAAAAATAATGGTTCAAATGGTTCTCACGCAGAAAACCATAATTCTTCTTCTTAAGATCGCTATTCTAAAGCAAAATTAATGGTTCATTACGCTTCCAGAATAGAACTAATCGAATCAATGATCTTATATGGCTTAACATCTTTCTCTGAGGACTTATAGAATTGTCCTTTGCCCGTTTTAACAAGAATTCCCCGTATATTAGCATTATAAGCGCCTTGAATATCAGATTCTATATCATCTCCGATTACAACAACATCACTTGCGGGTAAGTCAATTCTATTTAAGGCTTGTATAAAAAATTCTTTAGAAGGCTTGCCAAATATTATAGGATCAACCTTTGCGGCTAAGGCAATCATTTGGACAAATGATCCCGTATCTATTACCGGTTCCCCTTTGACATCAAGATAATACTTATTACCTTGCGTTCCAAGAAGCATAGCATTATTTTTTATTACGTATTTAAAGGCGTTGTTTAGCCTATTAACGTCCCAATTGTCGTGAAAATCGCTAATAATCACAAAATCAGGCACTTCGTCTCCTTTTATTTGATGAAAATCTTTAAAGTCGTCTTGTACTTCTTCGGTTGCTACTAAATAGACCTTGCTATCTAACTTATCGGATAGAAATTCCTTTAATGCGATGAGTGGGGTAAAAATCTCTCCTTCATTTAACTTAAAACCATATTCTTTCAGTAATTTGTAGATATTTTTAGGCGTTTTACTATCCGTGTTAGTAAAAAATAACAATTTTATTTCTTTTTCACGTAGCTGGTCGATTATCTCAATCGCGCCCGGAATTGGTTTGCCTTTGAAATAAAGAGTCCCATCTATATCTGATAATATTCCTTTAATAGATTTCATTAAATTAACACCTAAATGGTAGTAAACATAAAATATAATT
>JAGXOB010000339.1 GCA_019894735.1 Promethearchaeota archaeon
ACAGAAATTTGATATTTAACATTGCGAAAAATGCGAGTTGCTTTAAACCCTGGCCAATTTTTAGGGATTATTGGTGAAATACATAATCCGTTGTAAACGGGGCGTATACCAAGGATATAATTCGTTATCGCTATAAAATTCCAAGCTGCAGCTCCAGTTAACCAAGAGTTTTTGGCTTCTCCAAAAGTTGGAGCATCTTTTCCAGCGATCGTTTGGGCATAAACATATGGTTCACAGCGATGAACTTCGCTAATAGTTTCTCGTGCTGAGGGATTAATAAGGGTATAGTAATCGTGAGCTTTATCACCATGTCCAATCATTGTCTCAGCGATCATAATCCAAGGATTTGTATGACAAAATATTGAACCATTTTCTTTATATCCTGGGGGATAAGATGAGATTTCACCCAAATGTAAGTAATATTTGGAATATGCTGGTTGAAGTAACATAATACCATGAGGCGTAGCCAATTTATTCTTCACAGAATAGAGAGCTTTTTCTGCTAAGCCTTCATTTATACCTACTTCAGCAAAAACACAAAATCCTTGTGGTTCAATAAAAATTTGACCCTCTTCGCATTCATGAGAACCAACCTTATTTCCAAAATCATCATAAGCCCGAATAAACCACTCTCCATCCCAACCATATTTCAAGATTGTGGAACTCATTTTTTCTGCCCAATCAAGATATTTCTTCGACTCGTCAACTGAATCCATCTGTTGAAGGATTTTAACAAATTCTTTTGTTGCCATAACAAATAATGCTGCGATAAATGTCGATTCGGCTACTTTACCCTCCTTGTTTTTGATCGTTTGGAAAGATTGATCAGGAATTTCAGAAAAGCAGTTTAAATTCAAACAATCATTCCAATCTGCACGACCTATTAGTGGTAAACCATGTGGTCCTAACCGTTCATGAATATATTGTAGACTGCGCTGTAAATGCGTAATAAGAGGTTGTTCAGTTCCAAGCTCGTTCTCATATGGTATTTGCTCATCTAGAACACTCCAGTCTCCTGTTTCTTTTAAATACGCAGCAACGCTTAATATTAACCAAAGTGGATCGTCATTAAAATCACTCCCAACCGCATTGTTACCTTGTTTTGTCAGCGGTTGGTATTGATGATAGGCACCCCCGGTTTTAAGTTGTGTAGTTGCTAGATCTAAAATACGCTTTTTAGTTTGTGTTGGAGCCATATGTATAAAACTTAGTATATCTTGATTAGAATCACGAAAACCTATTCCTCTACCTATTCCAGATTCAAAAAAAGAAACGGATCTTGATAGATTAAATGTAATCATACATTGATAGGGATTCCAAATATTAACCATTCTGTTAGTGTGAATGTCGGGTGTATAAACTTGCAATTTATTTAGTAAATTGTTATAATAGATATTTAGAGCTTTAAAAGCATTATTTATATTTATTGGGTTTAAATATTTGGTTAATATCTTTTTAACTGATTTTTTATTGATTTTCTGGGTTCCAATTGGATCAAATTTTTGGTTAATGTGATTTTCTTGATAACCAAGGATAAAATTAATTTGCTTTGTTTCACCAGGTTCAAGGATCAATTTGATATGATGAGAACCTATTGGTGACCAACCGTGGGCTTCAGAATTAAATGAATGCCCTTGTTCCACTACAATCGGTCTTTCCCAACCACGATATGAACCTAAGAATTTCTCTCGCTGTGTATCAAAACCATCGATGGATTCTGAACAAGCAAAAAACGCAAAATGATTTCTTCTTTCACGATATTCGGTTTTATGATATATAACTCCATTTTCAATCTCAATCTCACCAATGTTTAAATTTCGTTGAAAATTTGTAGCGTCATCCATGGCATCCCATAAACAGAACTC
>JAGXOB010000340.1 GCA_019894735.1 Promethearchaeota archaeon
GCTCGGAGATGTGTATAAGAGACATTTTTAGCCCATTCGGATGATTAGATTAAAAGTGAATAGAAGGTGTCGGGTTTGTGTTCCGGAGTTTTTACTCCATATTTTCCTTTTTTTAATACGATTATTACAAAAATGTTAAAAGTTCACTGATGAATAAATCATCAAGACGAGGATACCCGTAAAAGACGGGTTTAATTCAAAGTGAAAGAAAAATTTATTTTATTTCTTTTTTCTCGATTATTGAGTTTATAGCTTCAAATAGAATGATAAATTTTAGTAGAATCTACAAAATTAGAAAATTTTAAATTAATGGTTTAAAAACTAAATTTCTTCCAATTGATAATCCTTAGACCCAATTCCATAATCCAATGCATATTTTATATACTTTATTTGTAGCGGATTATCTATATCTTTCAATTTTATCGAAATCAGCTTCAATAACTTATAACCGTAATAATCTAAGGCAATAGGATCTGTTCCTGCAAAAAGATAACCCAAATCTTTTTCTTTTCCCCCATGCCTAAACTCTTGAGCTTGTATCATAACTTTTAAAGCATCGCAAATAATCAGATTAGATTTAAATATAGCGTTTAGTTCAGCAATTCCTTTGTTAATGTCTTTGATTTTTGTGTGCATTTTTAATCGTTCGGTCTTTGCTAAATATCCAAATTTATCTTTCAAAGCATTAGTAAGTTTCACAGTAAAGTGATCCTTTAAAATTGGAAGAGAAATTATGAAATCCTGCTGAAAGGGAATCTCTGAAACTTTTAATGTAAAACCTCGAGAAGTTTTTACTTTTTTAAAAGAATGGTCATAAAAATTTACAAACGAAATACCTAATTCTTTACATTTTTCTATAATTGGATGATTTTCTATTTTCTTAGCTGGTAAATCTATGCTTTGAGCATCCCCACAAATAATTTCTGAAGCGATAGATTTAATCTGTTCATACACGGCTTCAATCATTTCTGGATGAGTTGTTGTTGGATATGGGTTATATGAAACAAGATTTACTTTTATGAGAACCCTCCCTTCGATATTATTTCTAAATCCTGATATTAATGACGCTACAAATCTTTTTCTATCCGGATTTTTGGTAAAATAAATCGTTGACATGGGTCTTTTTGTATTATTTAGTTTTAATACTAAAAAGAAAAATTAGAATTTAAAGTCTTAGCTAAGAGATTTGTGTAAATGGTAAAGTCAGAGTCTGATTTCAATGAAAATTTGAATTTAATCAGAAAATTGTTGCTAGAGTTTACAGCCACCTAAGTTAATCAATAAAAAATAGAATAAGTATTTAATAACCATATAAAATTAATTTAAGCATTATGGAAGGTAAATATGTTAGTCTCATAACCTACAAGAAGAATGGGGATCCTATAGCCACTCAGGTATGGTTTGTAGAAGAAGCTGAAAAACTGTATATTGTGACATTACAAGGAAGATATAAATTTAAACGAATTAAAAATAACCCGAATGTCAAAATTGCACCTGTGAGCATGCGAGGTAAACCGAGTGGTGACTATTTTGATGGAATTGCTCGCGTTCTCTCAAATGATGAGTCTAAACCTATCATCGAATTATTTAGGAAAAAATATCGCATGTTTAAAATGATGTTTAAAGAAGACCGGGAAGGAGAGAAGAAATCATTTTTTATTGAAATTACATTAAAATAGAGAGAATTATTTAAGATCCTACAATCTCAAAACTCGATAAGCGTTTCGAAGTTGAGAGGTTAGGTGGGAGTGTGTTCCAGATTCTATTTTTTTTTATTTTCTCAAGATAAGCTTTTAAGAGGTGATGAGATTGCTCTCAAAGTAACAAGCGCTTTGGAAATAAGACTCTCTTTATCCTCTGAATC
>JAGXOB010000341.1 GCA_019894735.1 Promethearchaeota archaeon
TTTTTATATAAAAATTATTTCGGGTTTAATTGTTTTGTTTGTTAGTTTAAGCAAACCCACAGATGGTTTGTTTATGAATGGTCTGTCAGGATCAGTAGGGCTACCTGGATTGACATATAATGTTTTTCCTTCCCATTTTATTTTAGCATTATGTGTATGGCCATAAACAAAGATGTCAAATCCATTTTGACTAGCAATTTCTCTAATTTTTCGTTTTCCAAATGGAGGATTTGGATCGTGCATTACACCTATCTTCCAATCAAAAACTTTTAAAGAATTAATTTTAGGTAGGGCACCACTAACTTTTTGTCGATCCATATTTCCCTGAACTGCTAAGACAGGAGCAAGTTGTTCTAGTTCATCAATCACTGATAAATCTACTAGGTCACCAGCATGAATTATGAAATCGGCTTTTTCAAAGATTCTAAAAACCTTCCTAGGAATACGTTTTGCCCTGGAGGGTACATGAGTATCTGAAATTAAACCAACAATCTTGTTCGGCTCAGAATCAGTAATCTTGGGTGAAATAATAGTTTGTTCAGCAATCATTTTTTTTTCCTCAATGGGTAGCTATTCAATTAATTCAGAATATATTATGTAAAAGATAATAAGGTTTAACTTTTTTTGTTATATTTTTGGTAAAAAGTTTGATTTAGAACTGGATGTCTATACTTTTCTGTATTCAATTTTGACCTTTAAAGAAATGACTCTAGAAAACATTCTTTTTTTAATCTTTTTGGCAAACATTTGATTATTTTAAATGTTAAGTTTCAGAAAGTAATATTTTTAGCGGTTCCTATTCTTGTTTTTCTGCTAAATATTCTAAGCGGAAGGGTTTTATTGAAATCCCATGTTTCAAATCTGCGTGGAATGTTTGACTTTCAATTATTAGTTCTGATAATTCTGAATCCTGTTTTCTATTAAAGTTAGCATAGGATGAAAAGTTCTCATGAAATGAAATACAAATAATATCCCAACCCATACCTCTTCCATCTTGAACCATTACAACATTTGGTTGATTTTTATACCACGATCTGAGTTTTTCTACGGACTCTTCTTGGGTATTCCCGTTCTTTCGTTTAAGCTTACTTTTTAGAAAAGTAAATGACGCAATTTCAAATCCAATTTTTCCAAATTTGGGAATAACAGTATATCCTTCAATGTAATCTTTTTCAAGAATAGCTCTTCTTCGAGTTACAGTAGGTTGAGAAACACCTAATGCTTTAGCTAGTTGTCTATCACTGCGATGAGAGTTCTTCATTAACTCGAATAATAACTTGTAATCAATTGGTTTTAATTCTTTCATTCAAGTTCAACCAGAATAATCATATGCAGGAAGTGCATTCATATATAAACTTCATCTTGAAATTTTGGGTTTTGTATTGTTGATTTTTTATTAATTTAATACTATAAACATAAACCGAAATAATCTTTAGCCAATGATTTAATAAATTCAATATGAGGGATGCTTCCTTGTCTTTAAGAGTATCAAAAGAAATTGAAAACGAAATAACAATGCTTCTTAGTGACCTAATTCGTATCGATACGACAAATCCACCTGGAAATGAAATAAAAGCTGCTAATTATCTTGATCAAAAATTATCGCTTGAAGGGTTCGATTGTGATATTATAGAATCAGCAGCTGGAAGAGCTAATATTATTACTCGATTGAATGGAACTGGTGAAAAACCCAGTTTGCTATTGTTATCTCATCTTGATGTTGTTGCTGCTAACAAAGACGAGTGGAGTGTAGATCCTTTTGGAGGATTAGTTAGGGATGGCA
>JAGXOB010000342.1 GCA_019894735.1 Promethearchaeota archaeon
ACCCCCTACGTACCAAGCATATTCTAAACCCGTATTTACTTGTTTTGAAGTTTTATACATCCTACCATCCATTCGATTTAAACGACAGTTAGGATATTCTGGAGGAGCGTTTTCGTACCTAATTTTGATTTTAGTTTCACCAAATGGATCCATACCGAAAAGATCAACGTTCCAAAAGCGTTGTTCTGTGATGTAATATTTTACATTAGAAATTTTATCTTCCACGAAAGAACGATATTTATCCATTTCTCCCGATTTTTTAAAAGTTTGGAAAGAACTGCCTGTTTGTTCAAATCCAAAATAATGGATTGGAACCATATCTGGTTCTCCATCGAGTTCTAAGGTCTTAATTACACGTTCTCGTTTAGATAATACCATTTTAGCATCTCAATTTTTCTTAAAGGTGAAAATGAATCATCCTAATAAGGATTAACGAAATAGTAAATCTCTACTTACATTGGTATAAATTTATCAAAAGAAATAATGGATTTTTAAACTAATACAAACATATCTTCTATTGTTCAATGCAATTCTTGCACTATATTTTATATATTAAGAAATAATTTAATCATTATGACATTAATTACCGATTTATATCAGTTACAAAAAAAAGATCTTGAGAAAGCAATAGATGTATTCGTGAATGCGTATTCTGATGATCCAATGTTTGAAAAATTTATTAAAGAAGAAGATAAGCGTCGTGCACAGTTTAAGATTATGACTAAATTTTGTATGAAATACGGTAATGTTTACTCTTCATCTGATAATATTGAAGGAGTAATGGCAATTGTATCACATGATAAAGGTGATATGACAGGATTGAAAGTTTTTCTAAGTGGTGGTTTTTTTCTTGGTTTGAAATTATTAAGCTTACAAAAGATTATGGGACAAAGCGCTAAAGCAATAGAGGAAGCGAAAAAGGATCTTGATCTAGGACCTTATATATTCCTATTTATAATGGCTGTTTCAAAAGAAAATCAAGGAAAAGGTTTTGGTGGAAAATTTTTAAGAGCAATTATAGAAAAATCTGAAATAGAAAGATTACCCATCTATTTGGAGACTCAAAATGAAAAGAATGTATCACTTTATGAGAAGTTTGGATTTCATGTTGTTAAAAAAATAAATATGCCAGATCCAGTGAATTTACCAATGTGGTTAATGGTTCGAGATGCGAAATAAATATGCTCGTTGAGTAACTACTAACTTAAATAAATATTTCTTTACGGAAACTATCGAAAATAATTATAGTTCCTAATAATAATAAAATTGGTGAAGTGATGTTCATCAAATTTATTAAGAATACTTCTGACTTAAAAATGCTTCCCAATCCAACGAGAATTACACCTGAAATCACTTTAACCGATTTTTTCTTAGGAGTTTCTGTATTTTTTAAAAATATAAGAAACAAGATTGAAGGAAGGAAGGAAGTGAAAATTAATATAGACATAAGTATCTCATTATGCAGACCTGTGAAACTTAAAAGAAGTATTATAATAAATGGGAATATTCCCGCAATATGATGTTTCTCATAAGTTATCTTATTCATTACTTTCTCTAAATGTATGATCTTATTCCAAAATGGAATGAACAACAGTAAAATCCTGATTCTTAATATAAAATCGTAAGTAACAATAGCTATCGGTAAAAAATCTGAGAAAATTTTCAAAAGATTTTCAATGGCTATAATAAAAAAGAAGATTTCCCATGAGAATAAGTCGTTATAAAAGTGAAAGTCTTTCTCTTTAGAGAATTT
>JAGXOB010000343.1 GCA_019894735.1 Promethearchaeota archaeon
GCTCTATCAGATGAACGCGTCGACTCTTTAGTAATTCCAATCGGAAAGGGCGAATTATTATGTAGAAAAATCTGATTATTCCATTTTAGAAGATGGAACGTCGAGTTTTTTTCATGTTACTTTTCAATTATAAACTGATAAAACATTTTATTTATAATTCTTATAAGAATTACTAATAAGAGTGAATTAATAACTATAAGCTATGGATTATGTGAAGATAAATAAGAAAAGAGTTTTCATTACTGAAGGTAACTTGTTTTTAGATAATTATGCGATTAATAAAATTCACGAAATAAAAAAATTGAAACATTATTCTAATCTTAAGGGTCTTTTTTTGGAGAATAATAAACTTACTCAAATTGAAGGTTTAGACCATTTTGTTAACTTAAAAAAACTTCATTTGGAGGGGAATTCTATAACCGAAATTAGTGGATTAGATTCACTTGTTAATTTGGAAGAATTAGAGTTAGGTCATAATCAGATTTCTATAATCGATAATTTAAATCACCTTCAGAACTTACTAGCGCTAGTTCTAAACGATAATCGGTTAACTACAATCGGTGGATTAAAAAATCTTATCAACCTAAAGAGCCTTGATTTAAGCAATAATCAATTAGAAGATCTTGATGGTATAGAAAACTTAAAGAACCTCGAATATCTAAATCTTTCAAATAATAATATAAAAGAGACAAAAATCCTTGCTAAATTAACTAATCTCCAGTCATTGAAACTTAATGGTAATCCCATAGAGAAGTCCAACGCTTAAAAATTACTTATTAAATTCTATATGTTGCTTCTTTAATATAAATATTAAAAATTAATACTCGTCTACCTTTTTAATAATAACTAAAATCTTTTCTAATAGAGATAATAATTTATAAAGAGACTCAAGATTGGTTCGACCCCTAACTGAAAAAAACATTTGCTTGCGTTGTAAGGGAGCGAGATTACTATGTGGTAAAAAAACTTGTCCAATCTTATTAAAAAAATCGGTCTTGAAATCTCTTGTTCCATTTGAATTTGATAAAACTCTTAGAGATGTTGAACTTTTTGGACCAAGTCCCCCCGGATTTTTCGTCGGTCATTTCAATTATCCAAAAGTTTACCTTGGTCCCTTGATTCCATTTCAAGAATTTGAAATAAACCTTGACATCTCTGATTATCACGTTTTAGACGCTCCCGAGCTGTGGTTCGGAAAGAGCTTAGTCGATATTATTAGGTATAGGAGTAGTCTAGTGCGAACTAATTTTAAAATTGATGTTAATATTGGAAAGAAAAGTCGAAAAAGCACGCCACCATTGAAGGTTCAAAGATTGTTGGAGACTTCACAAGAATTATCGATGGCAGCTCGTCCTGTAGATACTGAGACGAAGTTAGAAAAAATGAATCTCAGGATGATGATGGATAATCACGCGTTGCCTATGGGACCCTCTGGTACGACTGAGAAAATTAGAATTACAGAAAATACAAAAGTTCATCCAAAAGTAGATTATTGCGTTGCAGATACTGATTTAAAAGCAACGGAAGCAGTATCAAAATACCTTTATTTTAAAGGACGCGTACCAGAATCAACAATTAAAAGGGTTTTTTCAGCTGGTTTGTTAGGCGAAAAGAATAAGCGGCGAATTGTCCCGACTAGATGGAGTATAACTGCAGTCGACGATATCATCTCTAAAGCCCTTATTAAGGAAATTAAAAAGTTTCCAGAGATAGACAACTATCAAATATTTGAAAGTACTTACCTTGAC
>JAGXOB010000344.1 GCA_019894735.1 Promethearchaeota archaeon
CAGTAATTTTCATTTTTGATACACGGTTCTTTACACCCTGGCGTCTTGCATGAGTTATCTTTCTGCATCATTGATCCAGCCTTCAAGTCTTTCCAATTTCATGTTTTCAAATTCCTTAACCATTGCATGATTATAATAATTTTCAAAGAATTGTTCCGAAACTATTTTAACATCAACCGTTTCTTCAATTACATTGAGAAAGCCAACTGTGGTAGGATTATTCATATATCTACTTATTGCCGCAACTAACTCTCCACATTCTTCTTGTAGCTTTCTAAATTGTATAGCTGGTCCATAATATTTAAATGCTTTTTCTTTAATTGCTTGTTTATCCATTTGTCACCCCTCCAATTCTTCCTTGATTCGCCGATATTGTTTCAGTTTATAATTATCCATTTAACCACCATTCAAAGACCTTTTCACCATTTTTCCAGCTTGTTTCTAGCTCTCTTTTTTTACGTTCCTCCAACATTAAATCAAAAATTCTAACCATTCTTTCTTTGAATTTTGGATATTCTATTGCCTCCCGTTTTCTTAATCTGTTTGGTTTCATAGGGCAAAATATACAACCTACACGGTTATAACCTTTGTCATAAAGACTACAATACTTTAGGTTGCTCTCACTAATATACCTCCATATATCATTTTCAGACCAGTAATACAAAGGATTAAGTGTTTTGGTTTGGTCTTTATAACAAACCTCAACTTCCTTTCTATTTTTTTGTCTGCTATTGCTTTCTTTTGCTCTTATACCCATAACCTTAAATCTGCCTTCTCCGCCATGCTCCTTTAATTCTCGGCAACAATAACGTGCTATTCGTGTTGGAGGATAGATGTTTTCGATAACGATTTCTCTTAGCTTTTTCTCGGGAAATTCAAACTTAGTTTCGGAATGATATTCTTTAATATGCCTTATTTGCTCGGGTTTCCCTAACCCTGTAACATTATGCCAGGCATCATACTTTACACTTGACTTAATTAATAAATCTCTTAATACTTCACTATCTTTACCACCGCTATCTCCAAAATAATATCCCTCTGGTGGCTCATACATCTTTATAACTTTTATACTTCTTTCTATACCTTTTTCATATCCTCCAAATAAATCTAAATTATATGCTTTAATTATCCCACCTCCCAAATACTAAAGTGCCACAAAACCGCCGTATTGTGTTAATTGTCATACCAAATTTTATTATCATATATTTTATCTGCACTTTTCTATTTCTTTTTCTACATATAAATCTACTTCTAGCATAGCTTTTCCTTTCAATAAAAAAGTACTTATCATTTTGCCAGTCTTTAAATTAACTGCTTTTTTATGACCTTCTTCTGTTTTTGTAATAATGTAATAATCATAGTTTGCTTTAATAATCATTCCCACTGCTAAATCTGTGATTTTAAAATAACATTCAACAAAATCTTTAAATTTAATCCCCATCAATTTCCTCCTTTCAAAGTGCCACATAACAATTATATTCAGCTGATATTGTTTTCCATCTTTCTGTCTTTTATTACTGTATAATTGTGTTTTTCTAAAGTTATCAAAACTGCCTTTGCGGTCACTCTATCATACTCCTTTATATTCTCGGGTAATTCATCATAAGGATATATATCAGTATGACACTTATCACACCATCTATATAACTTAGGGTTTAACCCGGCATCCAAAAATCTATCTTTGCCTTGTTGTGATGAGTTTATATAACTCTCTTT
>JAGXOB010000345.1 GCA_019894735.1 Promethearchaeota archaeon
ACGGTGGTCATATGACCACATACCTCTTAGCAAAACTCCCCCTTTTTTAGAAATAAGAATAACAAGTATTTTATTTTGAAGAAAAAAGGAAATCTCAAAGAGAAAGAACCAAGCATATTCCAATGATATTTAAAAAAAAATGGTTTATACTATTTGGTTCCAGTAGTTTACCCCTTGAAGTAATACAACTGACCAGCAGGCTTTGTTATGCTAGCGATAAAGCTTCCACCAAAATAGGGCAGCCAAAACTGTTCTTGCAAATCTAGGTTAGCTGCTGTAAACTGTACAGCAGTCTTCTTTGAAATAGCTCCTACTTCCTCAAATTTTCCAATAATCCGTCGACGCATTTTAAATTCAATCCCAAACATAGACAATTTTTAAATCTCTCCTGTTTTCTCCATATTTTTTCTAAGAATAATACTCAAATTAATGATAAATCACGACAAATATTTTGTCGTCATTAACTAAGAGAATTCTATTATATAATATAATGCACGGCTACTTATATAGTGTACGGGTATGCAATTAAAATTTAACCCTCAAGTGGAAATCAAGATATCTCTAGCAAAAGCATGAGACTTCACCCGTTTATTTCCCGCAAATCCACCTTTTTTCAGTATCAATAGTGCGTGTATAAAGGGGCATATTAGAAGTTGATGAACGGTCTTCTGCAGACTGATGTTTAACAACTACTTTTTTTGGATTTAACGAGTTAGAAGTAGTAGTCCTGACGAAAAAAATCATAGGGGACGACTACTTCTAGCAGCTAAGTTAATTTTCAGCTTGATTTCGGTGTGTTCATGGACGAAGAAAAAAGAGCTATTCCATGCACGAGTATATTCTATCAAGGAACATACAGAAAGGATCAAAAGAGCTTCTTTAACCTGAGAAATGGTTTTTGTGATAACGTTCCTATTAGTCTCTTTTCTTCTGAACTTTCAGAGTAAACGATCGTTGTTTTGTTATCGGGAGGAAGTTTGCTGTTTAAGCCCATGAACTCAATTGTTGCTTTGTTGTCAGCAGTTGTGAGTTGTTGCATTTTTCTTTTTTCTCCTTTTTAGGAGTTTATGTCTTCAAGAACACATTGGCGGTTGTAGATAAAACAATTTGCAAAAGGAATTATTAAGAGGGAAAGAATGTCACTTTTCAGAATAAGATGACCGGATTCTTTTGTTGGAAGATTGCCAATTGGTTTTAGCTGGTTTGTCAGAGCAAATACATATGGCTTCAGAGTTTTCACCTGCTTTCCAACCTACTATTTCTCGGACACATGGACGCATTGTGAGCGAATTGCAATTTCTGAATTCAACATGATCGAGATAGATTAGGTAGATTAGGGTTAACTCATTTCCCAAGTCTATTATTTTCTTGTTTTTTAGTTTCGGAGCCTTTTCTATTTGCCAAATCACCTCGTTTAGATTTATTTTTTGAAATCATTGTTGATCAATTCTGGAAATACAAAAAAGTGTAAATATAGCTTTTGGGTGCCTATATTGCTATATAGTAATTATGTTCAATGAGGAAAGCTATAATGAAAACAACAATAGGAATTTTTCAAGGAAAACAAAAGACAAACAACAAATTTCTTCTTGAAACACTCTATAACACTGGTCCATTAACTGCTTGGGAGTTAACTAATTTTATCCGCAAGAAAAACAGAATGAGTA
>JAGXOB010000346.1 GCA_019894735.1 Promethearchaeota archaeon
ACTTCGTTAAAGACGCCATTTATGATCGTGGGGGTTCAAGAACAAATGTCTTAGAAGCTGAAGCTGTAGCAAATCTGATTTTCGAACATTTTTGTCACAATTCAAAAAAAACTCTTGGTGTTGTAACTTTTAGCATCGCACAAATGGAAGCTATTGAAGAAGCAATTGAACTTCGCCTAAAACAAAGACCCACATTCGAACATTTTTTCAAGGAAGACCGACTCGAAGGCTTTTTTGTTAAGAATTTAGAGAATGTGCAAGGTGATGAACGAGATGTAATGATTTTTAGTGTTGGCTATGGTCGTGATTTTAAAGATCGCATAACGATGAATTTTGGCCCCTTAAACAAACCAGGTGGCGAACGCCGATTAAATGTTGCTGTCACTCGTGCTAGGGAAAAAATGATTCTAGTTACTTCTATTAGAGCTAATGACATAATTTTGTCGGATTCTAGTCCAGAAGGTGTAAGGACTCTTTATCAATATCTAAATTATGCCGAAAGAGTTCCTAATGATCTAGGAATAACCTATAAACAACCAACTGGTTTCGATTCCAAAATAGAAAAAGTAATAGCATCTGAAATCCAAAATATGGGATATAAAGTCACCCCCAAAGTTGGTTTTAGTGAATACAGAATCGATATAGGCATTTTAGATCCTTCAGATCCTAAGAGCTTCATCTTAGGAGTAGAATGTGATGGAAACACCTATCGATCTAGTTGCAGTGCAAGAGACAGAGATCGACTAAGAGAGCAAATTCTTAACCAATTAGGCTGGAAGATTCATAGGATATGGTCTCCAACCTGGGTTTCAAGAAAAGACTCTGAGGTAAAACGGTTAAAAGAAGCGATTAAGAAAAGACTTGAAAACAAATCAAAATCAAATGATATCTCAACTCAACTTAAATCAGATGAATCAATGAATTGTGTTTCAGAAAAAGTTGAGGTAAAAACAATCAAATTTAGCGGAATTGAAAAGATAGGAGTTCCCTACAAAATTCGTCCATTAATTGCTTCTTTTAAACAAACTGTAACGATTAGAACGTCTACTTATCCTTATAGTTCAATTCAAAAGAATGCTTTCCATTTTGATTGTAACCGAGATTTGCAGAGTAAACTTTTAGAAGAACTAGTAAATAATGAAGGTCCAGTTCACTTTGATTATGCTGTTAAAAGATTAGCATCCGCTTGGAAGGTAAGGAGATTGGGTCCACGAATAACTTTTGCAGTAAGAGAAGCTTTGGATCTTCTATTAGATGATGAAAAAATTATGGTAAGAGAAAATTTTCTTTGGCCAAAAAAACCGATTAAAATTATAGTACGTGTCCCGGTTTCAGATATTCCTGAAACTAAAAGAAAACCCGACCATATCCCACTCGAAGAAATTGCAGAAGCTATACGATTAGTTGTTCAATACGCAATTGGAATTAGTCCTGAATCCCTTCTTATTGAGACTGCAAAAATATTTAATTTTAATCCTAAAACTGAGAGAATCAGAATAATGATTTTGAGGGTTTACAAAGAAATGTTATCTTCTGAAATTATTGTTTGCAAAAAAAATGTAGTAACCTTATTCTCCAAATAATCTTAATAAGACATTTTTTCCAATAAATTCTTTATTCATTATTCCAATAGATAACTTTTGAATACACAT
>JAGXOB010000347.1 GCA_019894735.1 Promethearchaeota archaeon
TGTTAAGAAGGGTAATAGAGAGATTTTAGTAGTCCTCTTGGTCGATAACATGGTTAACATTGGGGTCTTAATTCTGCAAATGAGAAAGTTCTCGGTTAAAATAAAGCAAGAGATAACCAAAAGTCAATCGGTCATGAATAAATTACAGATGAGCGAGCAAGAACTTAAGGAACACCTTAAAGATCTCAAGAAAAGAGTTTTTGAATCAACTTAAATTTCAAACGAGGATGATTAAAGCGTGATAGTTAATTCGAAAAATAAGGAAAAAAAAAAAACAGGTTTAAGTGGTAAGGCTAGTTCAAACATTTTAAAAGAAGTTTTACAGTTTAAAGTAGTCTATTGGGGTCCTGGCGAATCGGGAAAAAGCACCAACTACTTTCGTCTTAGAGAAAAATATGACGGTGTGAAATTAAATTCAGGTTATTCAATAGAAACAACCGATGGAAGAACACTATGGCAAGACTCTATCCGCTTGTCTTTTTATTTAAACCTCAAGGATGTAAAATTCAACATTATAACTCAAATTGTAACTGCGACAGGGCAAGAGCGCTTTTTGTCTACAAGAGAATATGTGTTGGATGGCGCCGATGGCGTTGTATTTGTTGCCGATTCTGATCCCAATAAGATGGAACAAAACAAACGCAGTTTTCGAGAATTGATAAGCTTTACACATGATAAACATATTCCTTACGTAATTCAACTTAATAAAAGGGATATAGAAACCGCGATTTCTTTAAAAGAATTTAAAAAGGAACTTGGGTTACCTCAATCTGAAAAGTATGCTGATCACACGCTCGTAGTATATCCAACGGTAGCTTTGGAAGGAGAATCAGTTAGAAAATGTTTTGAAGATTTGATGGTTCAAATTATTTTCAATTATTTTAGAGCATAAATTCAAGGATGATGGACCTATGGATACTGGATATGATTTTATTACACCAGAGTTTTTCAATATTTTATTCTTCAAGCAGAAGAACTTAGTTATTTATCCGTATGTTGATGTAAAACATATTCATTCGTTAGATTGTTTTACCGTAGGTCACGATTTGATAGATATCGACTCTACGGGGTTAGAAAATATTCACGATATTGTTGAATTTGAGACAAACAACTCGTATTCGCAACAACCAACTCTTTATTATCTTTTAAATGTAAACGCGGAAGACGTAGAGAAAATTACAGAATCTTCGAATATTCGGTGTATTATAAACACCTCTGACAATGTGGAACATTTAGCAAACGGGAATAGGTTTATTTTCTATAATAAGAAAAATAAAACCTTTCTTAATTATCAACCTGAAAGAGAGAACCTCGCTTTTGAGCAATATCTAATCCAAATATCTCAAAACGAGCAGATTCTTCTAGACGAAATTCTTAAAATTAAAAGGATTGCTACTAAAATTTTTTCTGACTTAAACGCTAACAACAACTCAGAAAACCTTCCTACACTTTTAGCCGAATACGAACAAATATACTGGGATAAAATTCTATATTTTACGGGGCAATATTTCAATGTAGAAATTCCTAAATTCACTAAACCAAAAACAATACCAAAAAAAAAGAGTTTAGCGTTGTCTAAGGATTATTCGGCGGAATATGAGTTCATTTTAAAAACGAATCGCAAAATTGGACAGAAATTCATTCAACTGCT
>JAGXOB010000348.1 GCA_019894735.1 Promethearchaeota archaeon
CCTCATAGAAGTCGGCCAATCAAAATTATAGGTTTGAGAAAAAAACTCAAAAGTAGTGATGAGCACGGAAATTAAGAAGAATATACGAAAAAAAGCTAATTTAAATTTCGTGTTGAAGTCGATTAATAGGTTGATTGCAATAATGGCTATTTTTTTGTTTGATTAATGCAAATAATTTATCGAGCACACAGAGGAATAAAAAAATGGAGATTAAGATATATTCGTGCTCTGAGAATGTTTTAAATTGTAGTTTTGACTTCTGTGATCCAGTCGGGTTTGACGCCGGCTTTTTCATGATGTTTCATGACTGCTTCTTTATTTGGAGCGTCAAGTAGACAAAAGAGTTTGTCTTCTGTATCACTGTAGAATAGGTTGATGTGTTTAACGCCAAATTCGTCTTTTGGTGCATCCTGCATAGTTTTTAGCGTTTCTTCGCTAAGGTCCATTCTTTTGTGGGTGTCAAGGAATTTTGGCAAAATTGTTCACCATCAATATGTAATTGGATTATTGATAATAAGGTTTGGTTAAGAGAAAAAAATCTAATTAACTTCCATATTGAGTATATTATATAAAATTTCAATCCCGTAAATAAAATATCAGATTTTATTTAGAGAGTAAAAAACATGAATCAACCCTTAATCAAAATACTCCTCCTTTTTAGATTGGCGAGATTACACTTCCTATTTCCAGGATTTCTGCTTTTTTTGATGGGTTATTTGCTAGCAATATTTTCAGGAATAAACAGTGATTTATTCAAATTCTTATTCGGATACCTGATTTTTTCCTTAGCTCATTTGTCGATTTCATTTAGCAATGACTATTTTGATCGCATATCTGACATTAATTCTGAAAAAACAAGTTTTACAGGCGGAAGCAAAGTACTAGTTGAAAACCCAAAACTCGCAGGTTTAGCTTTTAAAATAGCAATTTTGTTGCTAGTCGGTTCTGCAACAGGAATAGTTGTCTTTGCTCTTTTTTATGGCTACTCAGTTTGGTTTGTTATCTACGGAATTATGGGGGGATTAATTGGATATTTTTACACGGCACCACCGCTAAAATTTTCATATAGGGGATTAGGAGAGTTAGTAAGCATATTTTCTATTGGCTTTGTGATACCTGGAATGGGATCACTTGTAGCTTATGGTTCATTAATTCAATCGTTGACTCTTTTTGTTTTTCCATTGAGTTGCTATGGCCTTTTTTTCATACTCACAGTTGAAATGCCCGATCTGGAAAGTGATAAAATAGCAAAAAAAACCAATATGATAGTTAAATGGGGTAGGAAAACAGGACATATTCTAATTTCAATATCAACAGCTCTTGCAACATTATCTATCTTAGTCTTAGAAATATCGGGATTAATTGAAATCTATCTTCCAATGGGACTTTTTACAATTATTTCTTTAATTCCTTTTTTTGCAGCCTTAAGGGGTTTGATAAAAAATAATGATGAAAGAAAATCCTTAGATCAGCAAGTTAAGCTCAATATGATCTCAATTATTTCTTTTATCTTAGTAATTGATGTCATTATGGCAAGCAAAATACTATTTTAAGAAATCAAAATTCAAATTTAAGATTCAACATTAAATCTAAAAATGTTTACGACTAGGTTTTGATTTGATGTCCTTTACA
>JAGXOB010000034.1:0-18315 GCA_019894735.1 Promethearchaeota archaeon
GAAATTAAGTGTGAAGAGCGACGAGGTAAGTCGGTAGCTGAAGTAGATCTAATTGTAGCGTTATTTGAAATAACACCGACTGCATTTCAACCGACTATGATTGCGGATCTTGAGTCATTAAATGTTGACTATGATAGGTATTTAGCTAAAGTTAAGGCAGATTTCAAATGTACGAACGATTTAGAGCAGATGATTAAAGATTTCGCAAAACTCTGCGAAATAACTGAAGTTAACTTTAATGAAGATGCCACTCGAAAAGTTTTCAATGCCTATGAGAAATTTTTTATAGGTGCTCCCGTTTCAATCAGAACCACGACAAAACCAGTTGAGCGTAGAGACGTTGCACTTAGATATGTAGAATTTTTTATGCCACATAATCCAGATCCTTATACAACAGCTATTAACAAGGGATTAATTGAAAAAGACGATCATCCGATCCATGAAATGATTCAAGAAGTTATGGACACTTTTCAACTGATGGGGTATGGAGTGGATGTGGACGCAAATACGGGATTATCAAAAATTTGGGTGTTTATCGTCCCGGGATCAATTGAGCCTATATTTTCAATGAAATACGCACCACAGAGTATGAAAAAATATAAGGATTACTTTATTAAGCACGATTTGACAGCTTTTAGCTTATTTGCTTTTGATTTTCTATATAAAACTACAAATATCTACTTCATGCTAAAACAACCACCAAAAGCATTATATGATAATTGCGTATCGCTTGTAGAGGAATTAGGCTTTGAGCCTGACATTAAGGAGGCAATGGAAGGATGTACTAAAGCAGTACATCTCAATTATACATTTACCTGGGATTCAGATAAAATTGAGCGATTCTGTTTTGGTATTGAAAGTGATGATCCCAAAGAAATTCCAACTCACCTTCATCCTTTAATGAAAAAATTTGTAGACGAAACTCCCCTCCAAAGTGATTCGCGTAAATTTCTCTGGGGAGTTGCATTCAACCACAAAGGTCTTTACTACAAGATTGAAAACGATTACAACGGAGCTATGATAGATTTCTTAGGTATGGGATGCAAAGCTGGACTTGAAACTTATAAATAACCAATGTTTATTTATTTTCCAATAAAAAATATTAATCAAAAGAAAAATACAAAATGAAGCTTATAATTGATGGAGATTATGAAAAAGATTTGGTAAATTTAATCGGTAACCAAAATCTTCCGATTTCCCATGTGATTGCTCATGTTCCACAAAATCCGATTGGAAATGGTTCAATCTTTTTATCCAAAAAATCTCCCACTTTCGAAGAATTTGAGGAATATACTAAAATTATTCAGGATAATAATATTATACCTATAGCGGGGATTGATTCAACTTGCCAAGGTAATTTAGAGGCTCATATTGAACAGTATAAGGCATCTACTTCGTTATTAGAAACTCTAAAAGGATTGCAATATAAAAACATACTCGTTTCATCACCAAATAATATAGGATTTGTTAAAGAACATTTTCCCTCAGCAAAAATTTTCTTATCATACTCACAATTTGTTACTTCTCTAAACCGTGGAAAAATATTTTATGAAATAGGCGTAGACAATATAATCCTACATCCTGATATTATCAGATATTTCAATATTTTAAAAAACTTCATTAAACTTAAAGAGAAATTCAAGAAAATCAAGGAAATTGAGACTATTTTACCATTAAATATTGGATGTAATTGGGGGTGCATTCACTGGTATCAACATCATAACTTGCAAAGTCACCGAACGACAAATTCTCCTGTATTCTCCAATCAAGAAGACATTTCTGGAATAGAGAATGAATTTGATTATCCTCTGCTCTATTGTTGGAAAGAACGGTTAGAAAAACCTGAAAATCTCCTAAAATCAGGTTGGATTTCACCAAGCAATATAGAGATGTATGAAAATCTAGGATTTGAGACTTTTGTCTTATTTACGAGTGGTTTTTCGACCGACAAAATATTAAAAATTATTAAAAATTATGACGAAAAGCAACTTACAACTAATTTGAATGAAATTTTGAATATTCCGCAACCATATGGAAATTATTGGTCCTCTAACGAAGCAAGAAATTCAATGCTAAAACTCAAACCTGAAATTGTTAATGATTTCTGTAATAATTTTCCTTATCAGGCACACTATCCATCGGAGAATGAAATGAATAGTTACTGTATTGAATTTGTTAAAAAACTTCAAATAGGAGATGACCAGGAAAGAAACAAAATCTTGAATTTAATTAATGATAAAATGAAAGTTATGGAAAAAGGAGTATTAGAGAGGTGATTCTATCAGAATTTCTTTAGCATGTAATTGGAAATTAGATTTATTGAATCTTTTAGAAAACGATGTAAATGTAAGGAAAAATGTATATGATTTCTATGGAACTCATGACATGAGTTTTACTGGATCAGGTCGTCCTTTTTTTTTAATGGCTAAGAGAGGGAAATCAGAAATCGAAACATTCATCAACAAAGTTCATGATCTAAATTTAAAATTTACATGGTTATGGAATGGGGAATGCCTTGGGTACTACAAATTCAATTCCAATGAACAAACAAAAGCTAGGAAAGAATTAGATTGGTTAGATGACATGAATGTGGATTATTTGACTGTAAGCGATCCTTACTTAGCTGAATTTGTAAAGCTTTATAATCCCAAATTAAAATTGAAAGTTTCTGTAATAGCTGAGGTGAACTCCTTAACACGCGCCTTAGAATGGGCGAAAATCATTGGTTCTGAGGGAGTTCTTACCCTTTCAATTATGCTTAACAGAAATTTTACGCTTCTTAAGGAAATTAAAGAAAATGTGGACTGTGATATCGAGCTTTTAACTAACGATTGCTGTCTGAATGAATGTCCTTATCGTTTTTTCCATTATACTGAATGTTCTCATGCAAGCCAAACGCACGATCACTTAGAAGGATATTATAATGATTGGGCTACAATAGCTTGTCAAAATCAAAAATGTTTTAATCCTGAACAAGTCTTGATGTCCAAATGGATTCAACCATCTGACCTCGATAAATATATTGAAGTTGGAATAGATTACTTTAAGATTTCTGGAAGAAGATATAGTACAAAATGGATTTTTAATACCTTAAAAGCCTATAGTGAAAAAGATTCTCACAGAAATCTTGGTGAAATATTTAATGGTTATTCTTTTGTATCAGATCCATTAATCCTCGCGGGAAATCAGTTTTCAGAGTTTTCAGCACGACAAGAAAAAATGGGGACTGAAGCAGATAATCAGGGTATAATGTTAAGCGTACCAGATTTTGATGCTTACCTCGATGGAGACAAATTGGGTACATTCATCAAAAACTTTCCACACGGAGGTACAAGATGTGCTGAAAATTGTGGGGTAACATGTTTTTATTGCAATGATTTTACGGAAAAAGCTTATTCTCAACCTGAAGGAGGAAATACAGAAACTTATAAAGAATTCATGTTATATCTCTACAATTATCTTAATACGGGAGAAATGTTTACTTCTAAAAATGAAAGAAAATTAAAAAGTCCAATTAAAGAAGTTGAGTCTGATACTTATATTGGGATTCCTTGGGATCAAGAGGCAGAGGAATTCTTAAATGAAGTTATGAACATTATTCCATACGATATGCAGAATGCAGCAAGAAAAGGTATCGGTTTTACTGCTGAGAGAACTGCAGAAAAGCAAAAAGAAATGAGTGTAAACAAAGAATTGTTAATTTCTATAATAGTTGAGCTCGTTCCTCAACCGTTTAAACGCGATTATATTGAATTTTTAATTGAAAAAAAAATTAATCTCACACTATATATGAGTGATGAGGAAATTAATGTCGTTAAATCCTTACCGTTTAGCTATGATCTAGCTTCTCAGAAGTTTGAAAATGGGAAAATATTAAATAAAAATTCTAAGGATGAAGCAAATTTATTTAAAATAGATACAAAAGAAGAATGGGAAAGTTATCTTAAAGATTATTTTTACATTTATAATGGATTACCTGAACTTCCGCCTTTACTCAAACCCATTGCACCATTACTGTTCCAATATAAAATTACAGATAACCCGGAAATGGATTATTGGCAAATAATGGAAGAAGACAAAGTAATTTGGGGAATGGGGGAGTATACCGAAGATGGCATCCCTAAAGTTATTCATAAAACGGATTTTAATACCATAAGGAAGGTAAATTCTGGTGAATCCAATCCTATTGAGGCTACAGTTGCGGGTACCTACTTTGTTGAGGGTGATCTGGCAAAGCTAATGGCGTGTGCTCCGCTGGCACCTCTCAACGGGAAAACGCATAACTTGGTCTCTAAAATAAAAGAACAAATTAAGTAAAAGAGGGAAAAAATTATTCAATTAACTGTTGCAACAAATTGGGACTTTAACCTTATAGAAAAATTGGCTAAATATCCCGTAAGAGACTTTTATGGGGTTGGTAATTTTTCTATAGTAGGTCATGGACGTCCTTCTTTTTTGTTAAAAGAAGTAACGGAAGAAGAAATTGCTGAATATATTACAAAAGTGCATAGTAATAAGATGAAATTTTCATATTTACTAAATGCACCTTGTATGAACAATATGGAATATGAACCTAACTTTCATAGAAAACTAATAGAACATCTTCAGTGGATCAGCGATATAGGGTCCGATTATGTAATCGTAACTATTCCATTTTTAATTCAAATTATTAAAGAACAGTTCCCTAATTTGAAAATTCGAGTGTCTACGATATCTCATGTTAATAGTGTCAATCGAGCTAAATTCTACGAATCATTGGGAGCTGACGAAATAACTCCCAGTATAATGATTAACAGAGATTTCAAAACATTGGAAAAAATACAAAAAGCTGTGAGATGTAAAATTGTTCCTCTTCTAACTGATGGATGTTTATATCAATGTCCTTTTAGATATTACCATTACAATCTTTTGGGGCATTCATCTCAAGGAGATCACCAACTTGGCGGGAAATATATAGATTCATGCATTCTCAATTGCAGTGCTATTAAATTTTCAAATAAGACTGAAGTAATCAAAGCCAGGTGGATTCGCCCCGAAGATCTATCACATTATGAAGAAATTGGAATTGACACGTTTAAAATTGCTGGGCGTAGAATGTCAACTGAGTGGATAACCCGAGCGGTTAAAGCATTTTCTTCGCGTAAATATGAAGGTAATCTTGTTGATATTATTCAAGGCTTTACAATGTCAATAGGAATTGAAAATGATCCTCAAGCTAAATTTCAACAAACTGTCGATAAAGAGTCTAAATCGAAATTAATAATAGATAATACAAAACTGGATGGATTTATCGAATTTTTCAAGAAACAAGACTGTATATCTATGTGCGATGAGTGTAATTACTGCGAAAACTGGGCTGAAAAAGCAGTTTTCCTTGACAAGGAACAAGCTCCTAAATATGTTGAGTCAATCCAAGATTACCTTGACGATTTAGTGACAAGTCGTGAATTTGGGATTGATACTGCTAAACCTAAAGAAAAAAAAGAGGCTGGATTCAAGTGGAATAATAAAACTGCACAAATATTTGGTAAATTGATACTATTATCACCACCCCAATTTCAACCCATTGCCAAAATGGTAATATCATCTCTTGCTGAAGAAAAAGCGAAAAAAAGAGATTCGTCGATGGTCGAGGATGAGGATATGGTTGAAGCGTTCATTGAAGGAACGCCTGAACCCTTTCAATCGGATATGAGGGAAGGACTTAAAAAATATGGGCTTTTGAAGGAAGATATGATATAAAGATATATGATTTATTTAGCAAGGTTAAAAATTTAAAACAAAAAAAGAAGGTGAAAAAAAAATGGAAACAAAAGAAGAATGGGAGGCGTACCTTACTCGCTTCATGGAGGCCTATAACAAGCTACCGGATTTAGCTTCTCTGTTAGAACCAGTTGGTCCTCTAATTTTTCAATATATAATAACCGATAAACCAGAGATGAACTACTGGCAGTTTATTGAAAAAAACAAGATGCGTTGGGGAATGGGGGAATACTCAGGAGCTGATGCTCCAAAAATCCTTCATAAAACGAATTTCGAAACAATTAAGAAAGTTAACTCTGGGGAATCCGATCCTATACAAGCAACAATGGCAGGAACATATGTTGTCGAAGGTGACGTTACAAAACTTATGGCATGTGCTCCAATACTGCCACTAAATGCGAAAGCTCATGAAAAAGCAATACAATAGCAACAACTTTTTTTTTTTTTATATTATCATGTAGATAAAATAGGTATAATCCATTACAATAATTGGACTCCCATTTCTTAATATATTGACATATTCACATCTAGTACAAATATTTTAAATTTGACATTTATATAAATATAATTAAGAGTCATAAATTGAAAATTCAAAGTGAGATTATGTTTTGTCCAAATTGTGGGGAAAAGTTAGAAACCCCCAATCAAAAGTTTTGTGCAAACTGTGGAAGTACAATCCAAACCACTCTTGCTCCTGAGATTTATCAAGCTCCTCAACCACCTGTTGTAAAAACTCCGACACCACCACCAGTTACAGCAGTTCCCGTTTACGATGTAAAACCAATTAAATCAAAAGGTACCGGACCCTATTCAAGAAAGAGTCTTACCTTTGCTTTAATTTGGCCAGGCTTTTTTATTCCCGGTTTTTATGTTGGGTTTCTTTTTATGATATTTCGTTCATTTTCATATTCACCCTATATGCCAAGAAATCCTGGATTATGGATAATACCTTTTGCACTTCATCTTGTAAGTCTTATCTTCAGCATCGTTTCTAAAGTTAATAGCAGTAAAGCTCGTAAATATGAGGCTGAAAACGGACTCCAAAAAGCCGGTAGCATTATTAGTGTGTTTGGAATTGTTCTGAATGTTATATTTCTCGTGATAGTTCCAGTAATGATGGGTATATCTATAGCTTCTCTGCCTTTTTACGATCCATATTTTTAGGGTTTCGATTAGAAAGATTTAAAGGAAAAATAAATGATAAATCGTATTAAAAAAATGAAAATTATTAAAAATTGGAGTGTGAGATTATGTTTTGTCCAAATTGTGGTGAAAAGTTAGAATCCCTTAACCAAAAGTTTTGTTCAAGCTGTGGAAGTGAAATCCAATCCACCCCTACTCCTGAAGCTCCTATAACACCCCAACCAATAGCCGTAAAACCTCAAGTACCGTCACCAGCTAGTTCAGTTCCCGTATACGATTCAAAAACAATTAAAGCAGGAAGAATAGGTCCCCAATCAAGATTAGGATTTAGCTTCGCTCTCGTAGCGATCGCATTTTTTATTGCAGGTCTTATTTTTGGAGGTACTCTTATCCTCAGAATTCTTATGCCTGTGTATATATATCCCTATCTTCCAGGAGGTCCTGGTTTGTGGATTATAGCCTTTATACTTCATATTATTGGCTTCGTATTTGGGATAATTTCGAGAGTAACTAGCAGTAAAGCTGGAAAAGACGAACCAGATAATGGACTTCAGAAGGTTGGAAGTGTATTTGGGGTGTTTGGAATTATTCTGAATCTCATACCTCTTGTACTAATCCCTATTATGATTGCAGTAGCTAATAGACCTTATTATGATCCTTTTATGTGAGCTTATAATTTAGAAAGTTGTGATGGAACAAAGAATGGTTTAATGGATTCAATTTATTAATGATAAACATTATTAATTTAATGAAAAAAGGAATATGAGATTATGTTTTGTCCTAATTGTGGGGAAAAGTTAGATTCCCCGAATCAAAGGTTTTGTACTAGCTGTGGAAGTGAAATCGGATCTACTCCATTTCCTGAAGTTCCTCAAATACAAACTGAAGAAAATCAAGTATCAACGCCCGTTAGTTTAGTTCCCGTTTCCGAGTCAAAGCCGATTAAAGCAGAAGGGCCAGGATCTTACTCAAAAAGAGTCTTTGCTTTCGCTTTTTTTTCGCTGGTTTTAGCAGTTATCGGTTTTGTTTTAGAATTTCTTGCTTTTTTCAGATTTATTATCCCAATATATATATTTCCTAGGCTTCCGGGTGGACCAGTGTTGTTAACTATAGCTCTTGTTATTCATTTTGTTGGTATAATATTCGGAATAGTTTCTAGAATAAGTAGTAGTAAGGCTAGAAAACTTGAAATAGAGAATACTCTTGAGAAGGTAGGTCGGGTGTTTGCGATTTTAGGGATTATTGCGAATTTTATCCCACTTGTAATTATTAATATAGTACTTTTAATTATTTCTGTTCCTTTTTCGCCCCCACCCGGACCTCTTTAAAATACTTAATAGACCCAATCAATTAGAGAAGAACAACTTTTTCCTCGAGCATTGTTTAACCTTCCAATTATTCTAAAAGTAGCTCCTTTATAACCACATTCTGGACACTTTTCTCTTGAGATTAAATGTATTATGTCATCAACTAAGAGTGCTTGATTTATCGAGCCATTAACGCCATAAGGAGTAAGAACTTCCAAAAGACCTTCTTCTCCATCATTAACGGGTTCTAAATTTTCAAGATCCCTTACAATTATTCGAGCAGTATCAGGACAGTGTAGTAAAAAATCTTGATATTTTTCAGACCAATGACCTCCAAAAAGCGTCGGACCTTCTGTAAAGGCATAAATATCTCTAATATCCTTTGATTTAATGTTAAACACTTTTTCGTAAGATTCAATGAAATTGGTTTTATTTACAGCACCCATCTTTGCTTCGCCTTTAACTCCATCCCAGCCACCGCCACCACAACCGACAATTGATTTTCCATCGAGATCTATAAATACATTTTCTTCTAACAATCTCTTTTCAAACATGTTGTTCATTAGTAGTGGGCTACCACCAAACAGAATTTTACTAGCCTCGATGTCTTTCCAATATCCTGTTTTTGTAATATTCTTGATAATTTTCAACATTTTAGAAACATCTAGTACGAAACCACCCTTTACAGAAAAAGTTGATATAATTGCCCATATTGTTTTTAGATATTTCATTTTTACCAAGTATTCCTCATGACCATAAAATTCCCAGGGTTTATTCATGCAAGCCGTAAAGTACCGCGTTTTATCAACATATTCGAACCCTTTAGCGCTTCTTTTTGCCATTATAGACATGAACAAGCGATCTGGCGAGAAGTTAAAAATAACACCTTTTTGCGAGTCAGTTTTTAATTCTTTCCATCCAAAAAATTCTGTAAACACTTTGATTGAATTGTATTGTATTTGATCAAAATCTTCTAAGGTGCGGGGAACTATAGAAGGATCCCCTGTGGTTGAAGATGAACACGAATAAAGTGCAATATTCTCAAGAGGTACTTTTGATAAATTTAAGGTTCGATTTCCTGATTTTTTATACGTTTCTGTGGGAATATAAGGGATTGTTGCTAAATCACTAATCGAAATTTCGTCTGGAATTGTGAATTCGAACTTTTTACATATTTTCTCGTTATAATAGTCACAATTAATATAGGATAAGTTAATTTGCTTTAAGATATCTTTACAAAATTCTTCATCGGGGTAGTCACGGGGTTTAAAATCAAAATATTTTGTATTTAATTCTTCGGGTAGGAGATCGTGAAATTTAAGGAACAAAATAGTATCCTCTGGTAATAATTATAATTTATATTCTAATAACATTGATAAGTATATAAATTTAAAATAAAAAAGTAATAAAGAATTATTACATATTAGATAAAGCTAATATTTCTGCTTCTTCGCGTTCCAATAGCATTGGCGTTTTTTCCCAACTTATTTCCTTAGGAAGTCTAAACTGTCGTAGGAACATATAAAGATGAATGATTCCGCTTACTAGAAAATAAAATATAAGACTGTAATGTTTATCACAATATTTTCTAATAGCATTAAATATGAAACCAAACTGAAAAAATAGACAAGATAGCGTCCAAAGGAGTAAATAATGTTCTCCGATCAAGAATTGGAGTATAGCAAATCCGATTTCTATTGGAATCCATGTATCCATATTTGCTAAAACCATCATAGTCATATTTCTTGCGATTATTAATTTTTTCCCATCTTTATACTCGCTCTTCATTGCCATTAACTGAGGCATATCAAATATAAATCCTGCAAGCCAACGAGTACGTTGTTTTACTAAAATTTCCCAGGTACTTGGGACATATTCATAAACCTTAGCTTTAGGTGAAAATCGAATCAATACACCATCCAAATTTAATAGCACAGAGAGATAAAGATCTTCCGTCATCGAATCTTCGTTAAAACCTCCGTATTTCCTAAGATATTTTGTTCTAACTGCGAAATTCCGTCCAAATGAATAAGCAGAAGATCCTAGTCTATTTTTAACTTCAAAGAGTAAACCACCCCCAGAAACCATACCATAATCTAAAAAAATTCCTTTAGTGAGTTTGTTCTCTTTCCAGTTCTTAACTAATACGGGACCGATAACTGCCTCAGTCTTCTCTTGATGAAAGGGAGATATCAAATTTTTAAGCGTATCAGGTTGTAAAATGCACCCGGAATCATAAAGAACAACAATACTATTTTTTACGTGTTCTAAACCGTAATTAAGCGCTGGAGGTTTTCCCTTTTTAGGTAAGTCTTTTGATAATACTTTAATATCAATCTCACTATGAGCTTTAGAAAAATTATTAGAATATTCTGCAGTATCATCTGTTGAGCCACTAGTTATTACTATTATTTGGATCTTTTCTTTAGGGTAATCTGAATTAACAATGGATTCCAAAGTTCTTTCAAGTAACACTTTTTCATTTTTAGAAGCAATTAATATACTAACTTCTTCATAATAAGTTGTTTTTGGTTTATAACCACTCCCAAATGATGCGGTGAAGTGTATCCCATAATAAAGAACGAGTCCTAATAGCATAAATAGCCCAATTATAGGAAATATAAACCACCAATAAGTTAAAGGAGCACCTAAAAATGTGTCAAATGCTACTTTTATCCCAGATGACCAAAAAGGTGGAAAATATATGTATAATAGAATAAAAAATACTAACCAAATAGAACCGTATAATAAATACCTGTACAATTTCATTTTTCTCACTCACTTGTTCCGATTATTAATTCCTTGTCAATCTATTCGATCTTTTTTAAGTTCTTCCAGATATATTTAGAAAAAAGTATTATCGAAAGTACCATAATAACTAATAAACTAATTTGATAAATAATCATACTCCATGTAACTACCCATGTGTGAGATACAATCCAGATTGTAGCAGAAGGATCCACTAAGTTAGTAAGTAATACTGAAAAACTCGAAGCACCATACATTGTAAAAAATGTAGTGTTAACTATAACACGTGTTATTCTCTCACCCATGAATGGTTTTGTTTCGTGCAATCCCAAACCTTCGTGTCTTGCTCTCATATATTCATAGATAAAAATCAGGAATATATTTGTCCAAGCCATCCATGTAAAATCAAGTCCATAAGAAGGTAAAACCAACAAGCTTGTGGGAACAAAACAAACGAGCACCAAAATATCACTAACTCTATCTATTATATTATCTAACCAAGCCCCAGTTTTTGATTTAATGTCTAATAGTCTGGCTATTGCTCCATCAATCCCATCACTGATACCTGTATAGAGTACCAGCAATGCTAGTAGAAAAAACCATGATCCATATAATGGCTGTTGTGTCATTAAACCAAGTGTATGACCCGCGCTTGCCATTATCACACCCCAAAATATGAAAAATGACAAAATTAAGCCTATAACCGATACCTTATTTGGACTCAAACCTAATTTAATAAAAATTTTTGCCCCTCCATATGTTATCGGCATATAGATTTTTCCCGCTGGGTCTTTTTTCATTTTTGCAAATTGTTCGTCTACTTTATGAGCTTGTCCGTGATCTTTCAACCAATCTTTTATGAACTCGTCGCAAGTCATAAATTCTCGCTTTGTTTTCTCCTTAAAAATCCCACTGATGAATATAATTATTAGAAGTAGAAGTAATATCAAAGGAAATACTAATGTAAATAATAGTTCTGTCATAATGTTCGTCTAATTTATTACAAGTTATTTTTATATTAAATGTTTTTAAAAATATAATAGTAATTAGAATTTAACATATTTTAAATTTATTTAATTGGTGTTCCTTACATTTTTAATCTCCTTAAAAGGTAGTATTTTGAAGATTGGACTCCTAATAATATATATAATCTGTAAATAAGTAACATAATTAGAGGTAAGTAATAAAATGTCAATTTCTGATTTTGAAATAAAATGGCTTAAATTTGTAAGAAGGCTTCGAGTAGTAGGAGTGCTATTAATTTTTATCATTATTCCGTATTTAGCATTCGTAATAATTCCTATTTACTTTATTATGACAATGGTTGCTGTAGGAGATATTAGTAACTTAAATCACGAACTGAAAGACCCATATCTTAAATTATTTCGTTCCAAATATGTAACAGCAAGTATTTTTAAACTCATTGGATCAATAACAGTTCACATTGGAGCAGCAATGGTCGTTTTTAACCAATTTATTAACCCCAGATTCGATTCTTATTATTTTGGATTTTTTCCCTATTATATCCTACCCTCTGTTATAGTAGTTATAATTGGAGTCATAATTATGATTATTGGTAGTGGTGTTGAAATAGGTGCTTGGGATAACTTAAAGTTTTTTGTTTACCATAATAAGGATTTGTTCCCAGGTAGAACCAACTATCTTACGACTGCTAAGGTAGATAATTTACGATCGGGAGCTGTAGCATGGGTGCTTGGTTTTTTAGGAATAACCATTATAATAGGATGGATATCCCAGCTAGTAGGATATTTTGGTCTAAGTAGCGTTGCTGAAAGAGGATCGAAAATGGATCCAATCTCACCTAAAATTCAAGAATATCAAACACTCTCTCCACCTCCTCAAGAACCTCAACCTGTAGAACGCATTGAGTTCTGTCCTATGTGTGGGTCTAAAGTATCAAAGGGAGCTACTTTCTGCGCGGAATGCGGCGTTAAATTAGTAATTTAAAGAAAAAAATATTAATACTTTTTTTTCATTAGTTAATTTTTATTAGTTTTTTCTTCCAATATACGCTTCTTTAATTGATGAACAACCACCACATCGCACACACCCAGCCTTGCTCTTGAAAGGATTAACTCCATATTCCTTCATTAATTTAGCTGCTTTACTATAAATTTCTATCATGACATTGGGATTTGTGGTAGGTAAATCTTTTATTCCTGGAATAGATCTTACTGGTGTAATATACGGTATCACTCCCAAAGAAATCACTTTTTCAACTCCTAAGATAAAATCATCCGGTGTCTCACCAAAACCCGTCAAAACATAGGAAGATACTTGATTTTTACCGAAGACTTCAAGTGCGTGCTTCCAGTTTTTTTCGTATAACTCATATGTAATACGAGATTTACCAGGAGTAATTGTATCTCTAATATGTTGATCGAGAACTTCAAGGTGGATTCCGATGGTATCAGCACCAGCATTCTTTAACTCGTCTAAATAAGATAAATTTTCTAACGGCTCGATTTGTACGTGTAAAGGAAGGTTTGGGTAATTGTTTTTAACTCCTTTAAGAAGTTCAATGTAACGTTGAGCACCTTTGTCTTTTGTTTCGTCTGTTCCACTCGTTAGAGTCATGTGATTACATCTTCCCTCTTTTTTCGCTGCTGCGATTACCTCAGACATTTGACTATAATTCTTTTCTTCTATAGTTGCATCGCTCTCTAAACTTAACTCGATACCGCAAAATTTACATCCTTCACCGCATCCATGATACACGCATTTTTGATAGATGGTACTCGATAAACAGTCTATACCATGGACTAACGCGATCTTTTTCATAGGAATTCCGTCGGAAGTTTTGTATTCAAGGTTGTAATAAAGTGGATTTTGTATCAATTTCAACTTACTATGCTTAACTTTATTTTTAGTATCGTATATCTCAAAATACCCATTAACATTCTCCTTTATTACGAAATTTGATCTTTTAGGGTCGTTCCAAAGAGCTGCGTTTACGATAACTTGGTTTTCGAATTGAAAATACCTCCCTCCCAATGGTCCAGCACCTCCTTTACGTCCGTATGATATCTCGATCCCTTGAGTTCTATAGTGATCAATTAAATTTTCGTCTAAATATAATCCTTTACACAATATCTCTGTTTTCTTTACAAACGAAGTGTAATTGTCAATCATAGTCCCACTTTTTCGTGCTAAAAATGTTATTTTAAAAATCCTAAAGATCACATTTTTTAAAGATATAGCGTATTTAATGTTATTTCTTATTAATTGTAAATATTACCGTAATAGAATATTTAGTATACAGTTGATCTATATTAACTCTCTCTTTTAACTCCATCTTCTCTAAAAGAACGTTTAATAGTAAGAATTTGCACTGTATAAACTTTTTACCGGATACATAAATAATTGTTTTACCGTCTACGAGCCTAAGAGTAATGAATGTATTCACTTTAAATTCTTTCTTCTGCTCTTCTTTGTGATTTCTATAAGCTTATTATATAAGTGGGATTTCACAAATTTAAATCTAATCGGATCTTGTTTCTATTAACAACTCAAGTAATAAAATTTATTAGAAATAGATAATTTATTTTATTCTAAATGTTCGTTTTGGTTTCACTTTGAAAAAAAACTTAAGAACATTAGTAAAATTACTGAAACAAAGAACTCGTTAGAAATATTGGCGGAAGAGGTGAATAGGAAGGAATGGCGAAAAATAGACCATGGCATTGTTATGCAACATGGAGTAGAAGACCTTACCAACATAAGCGTAGTGCTAATCATAGAAGGGAGTATGCTCGTGGAGGAGCTCAGAGTAAAATAGTTCGTTTCTGGGGCGGAAACAAAGAAGTACCTTGGGAAGATTGGGAAATCGTAGCTGGATTAAAGGTAGACTCGCAAATTCAAATCTCATCAAATGCTCTTGAAGCAATCCGTATTACAATAAACAGTTCATTACAAAACAAGTTGGGAAGGAATAATTATCGTTTTAGAGTAAGACCAAAACCTTTCCAGAAATTTCGAGAAAATAGAATGTTGGCATTCGCAGGGGCTGACCGAGTACAATCAGGAATGAGGAATTCCTTTGGTAGATCAACGGGAGTTTGCGCACGAGTGCGAGCAGGAGCAATTATTTGCGATGTTGGAACTAGTTTGAAAAACTTACCCATCGTGAGAGAGAGATTAAGGATTGCCTCAATGAAAGTTTCGAGTCACTGTTCTATCGTTATTATTAAATATAAAACACCGGAAATATTTAAACAATCCGGGTTACCTCTTTATAACGATAAAAAGAGACGAGAGATTCCTTTATTTGAGTTTGTCGCTGCTTAAATTGTTCTAAAATCACATAATATCAATCTACTTTTATTTTCTTATCCTTTTATCCCCAAAGATATTATATAATTATAAAATTATATTATATTCAGAGTATGACTTTAAAAATAGGAATTATAGGAGCAGGTGGTTTTGGTACTAAACATCTAGAGGGATTTTTCAAAAATCCAGATTGTGAATTAATAGCAATCGCATCCAGAACAGAAGAACATGCAAATGCAGCATCTAAAAAGTTTCATGTACCGAAAGTTTATATCGGCAATGATAGCTGGGAAAAAATGATTGATAACGAAAAATTAGACATAATTAGCATCTGTACTCCTAACTACTTGCACGCTCCAATAGTATTAAAAGCTATAGAGAACAATTGTCATATTTTGTGTGAAAAACCAATTGCTATATCATTAGAAGAATTACTCCAAATCGAATCAGAACTAACTTCTAAGGACCTAATTTTCTTTACCTCGTTCCAGAAGCGGTATAATCCCATTTTTAAGTTAATTAAAGGAGTTATAGATGAAGGAATTCTTGGTAAAATCACTTTAGTTAGATATTATTTCAGTCATTATGGCCCTTATAAATCGTGGAAGGCTCTTTCTGAAGAAAAGTGGTTTTTTGACTCTAAAAAAGCAGGTGGAGGCGTATTATTAGATCTTGGAGTACATTGTATTGATATTTTACGATACTTAATAGGAGAATATGATAATATTAACGGAATTAATAGAAACACTTCTTGTATAGATATTAAGGACGAGGATAATTGTAACGTTCTTTTTCGATTTAAGAACGATACTTTAGGACTTATCAGCGTTTCTTGGTGTAATGAACCTTCAGAGACATTAGATCTCTTTGGAACAAAGGGATTTATTAAAGTAGATCTAAGTGGAAGGAATCCTCCTTCAATTGTTCCAAAAAGCTTGAAAAAAAATAGAGCAATTAAAGATATACTAGAATTTAAACCGACTAACGAATCTGCTCAAAATAAGCTGATCGATCACTTTATTGATTGTATTCTAACTAAAAAACAAGAAAATCCTAACTTCAACGATGGAAAACAGGCGGTAGAGTTTGTATTGGAAGCGTATTCTTTCAAGAAATAAAGCTAAAATTTAAAAAATAAGCATCAAATTTTTAACGATTATTTCTCTCATATTTATTATAAAAATTGTATGAAAGGTGAAGGAAGTACCTTGAAAGATTTACAACCATTTTTTAACCCAAAAAGCGTGCTTATCATCGGAGTTTCACGACAAGCGCTTTCTTTTAGCTATACCGTCTTGAAAAACTTGTTAGAGATTTTCTACCAAGGAAGACTATACATCTTAAATCCTAATGCAAACGATATTTTAGGTGTAAAATCTTACCACTCTTTTGAGGAATTACCTGAGATTCCAGAGTTGGCTGTAATTGTTTTAGGAACAAATATACTTGAAGTAGTCGAAAGTCTAGGTAAACTTGGTGTTAAATATGTTGCGATACAAACTGAATTAAAACCAGGAGCAAAAATTAACCACTTGACCATTAAATTACATGAAACTTGCATCAAATATAACATAACTTATTTAGGACCGTCTATGCTTGGTATCATCAATTTTGGAGATAATTTCACTACTTCGATAATACCTGTTCGACAACATATCATGCGGGGGAATAAAAACGTAAAAGAAGGAATGAGCTTTATAGCTCAATCTGGGGGGTTAGCAGGAGCAATGGGTTGGTGGACGCCTTCACAGAGATTACCGATCTCGAAGGTAATTCATCTAGGTAAAGGATTCCATATAAATGAAGCTGACGTGTTAGAATATTTCTTACACGACGATACTACTAAAGTTATTTCGTTGTTTATCCGAGATATTACAGACGAATTAATTGAGGCGGTAGGAAAGGTTAGCCTCGAAAAACCTATACTTTTTTACTACGTAGGTAAAGAAGAAGCCCAAGAGAAGCAATTGATGAAAGCCGGTGGAATATCCGTTATGAATTATATCGAACTTTTCGAGACTGCAAAAATATTTTTATGGTGCCCTGAACCTAAAGGAATCAATTTAGGTATTATAGGTCCTAGTTCAGGAGCAATTCATATAATTGTAAAAGAAATGAGAAAAAATGATTTAGCACTCGCCAAACCAAGTGAAACTTCGAGGGCACTAATAGAAGATAAAGTAGGAGGATCCACCTGTGAGTTTGGAAACCCAGTAGATTATTGGCCTCCAGAAAAGTTTGTTGGAATTAAAATATGCGGAATCTATAACGCAGCTTCAGAAATCTTATTGAGTGATGATGCTGTTGATGGATTAATTTTAGCTTTAGAGTTCTTTACTGAAATCGAATTTGATTTCAACATATATTCTTCTCTTATTACTAAGTATCCAAATAAACCAATAATCACCATTTTAATTCAAGCAGAACGCGAAGGGGCAAAAAGAGTGACCAAATCCGCAACAGAGTTGAAAATTCCTGTGTTCGAAAACGAAATAGAACGGGCTGTTCGCGGTTATAAACTTTTATACGATTATTACTCAAAAATTAAAAAAAGAAAGTAAGATTAACTTAAAAAAATGTCTTTTAGTTCTTCAGGAATCGCATCGTTTTCGTCCATTAAAGATATAGCGTACATCTGATCGCCACATTTACATTGACTCGCTTCAAATAAGTAAAACTTGAACTTATTTTTCCAATTGCATACATTCACATTTTCAATTTGGGCGATTTCTCCACATATACAATAAATCACAGTGTCATCAGAATAATTAGGTATAATTTTACTAAACTCGAGATCGGGTTCAGAAAATTCGGAATCACTAAGCATTTGGTTAATTTTATCAGCAAGATTGTCCTTTAAACCTGGAAGAAAACTCGTAATAACTCCTCCTTTACCTTTCATTTCGGTTAAGACGACGAAATTTTTCTCAAGTTTTTCATCTCTTTTCTTCTCTGGAAATATTGGTTGGTTGTATTGTTGCTGAAGGTTTGTAGGGATAGGGAAAGGATCCATGCCTTCGGGGTATTCAAATGAAACGTAATATTCTGTCAAACCTTTCAT
>JAGXOB010000034.1:18413-20800 GCA_019894735.1 Promethearchaeota archaeon
TTTGCTTCTGGTTTATCACATTTAAATCCTCATAATCTCTGTGAAAGAGAGAAAATTTGATTAATTCCAATGGCACTTTCAATTCTATTAGGTTTGATCTAACGTTAGCTAAAACTTCACTAACATAGCTCTTTAAAACCAAAATATCTTCCCGGTTTATAGTGTATAGTTCATTGCGATTTTCTTCTTTAAATTTAAACCATTTTTTAACGGCGGAGTTCCTCACAAATTGAGGTGCTATACAAAACACGCATAATAAGGGAAACATGAAAAATGAGTCAATTGCTATGCCAAAAAGAGGAAGGATGAAAAATATTAAAGCAACACCTAATAACGGCGCAGTAATCATTAAATTTAAGCGACGCAACCTTTTTTCTACTGATTTACTAATCCCTTTACTTATCGCTACTTCCTCAGTTCTAGTTTTTACCCGTTCAATTACTTCTAGGATTTTCTTATCTTCAAATCCTTTTTTAAGAAGTTTGTCATCTTCTCCGGCGGAATCATATTTATCTGTTCTTTCCGTTATCTTTTTTATATATTGGTCTAAAGTTTTTTCTTTAA
The DNA here is from genome assembly GCA_019894735.1 of Promethearchaeota archaeon. The sequence goes on from JAGXOB010000034.1 coordinate 18,978, forward strand.
AAGCAAAATCTAAAGGTTCTTCTGAGATGTAATCTAAAAATTTAATTACTGCCAATTTTCCTTCAATGTCTTTAAGATCATCTGGCTTTATATTTAACGCTTCCTGCAATACTTGACTTTGTGATGTTCTGGTAGGTTTGGCGAATCTCGACTTCTTTTTTGGTTCTTCAATTTCTTCAGAGTGTTCGCTATTTTTATTCTCGTTTTCGTTCATTTTATTTTCAATAATTTCATACGTTTATTAATTTGGTAATAATTAAGATAACATAATTAACTTTTTGAAAATTATTCCTTTAAAAAATAACAACTTCTATACTCAAAAAGAGATTTTAATTACTATTTATCAATATACAAATTATGAGTAAAAAAATAACCTACACAACAGAAGTATTACTTGAAGGATTAAAATTCCCCGAAAGTCCAAGATGGCACGACGATAAACTATGGTTTGTTGATATGGAATTAGGTAAAGTATTGACCGTTGATTTAAATGGGGAAACAGAAACAATACTTGAAAGAAATACTCCCGTTTCCGGGCTAGGTTGGCTTCCTGACAATAGGTTGTTGGTAGTTTCGATGGCAGACAATCGTTTATTACGACTTGATTCTGATGGAGCCAATGTTGTTGCAGATTTAAATAAGTTCGGGACAGTAATTTGTAACGATATGGTAGTAGATAAAAAAGGTCGAGCATACGTTGGAAATTTTGGGTTCGACTATGCTAATGGAGCGCCTTTTAGGCCTACAAAGCTCGTGATCGTAAATCCCAACGGAGATGCGAGAGTCGTAGCTGATAACCTGGCTTTTCCAAATGGAACGGTTATTACTCCAGATGATAAAACGCTTATAATAGCTGAAACATTTGCTGCTCGACTAACGGCATTTGATGTTATTGATGACGGTTCTCTTACAAATCGCCGAGTTTGGGCCAACCTTAAATCTTTAGCACCTGATGGTATCTGTTTAGATGTAGAAGGAGGAGTATGGGCTGCGGCACCAGGAAGCGGAAGAGTTATTCGTGCTCTCGAGGGTGGGGAAATTACCCATGTAGTGAAAGTAGAAAACGACGCTTATGCTTGCATGTTAGGTGGCCCAGATCGCAAAACCCTTTTTGTCGCAACATCAAAACACACAAGAGACGCAGGGAGAATTGAATTCGTTGAAGTCGAAATTCCGGGAACAGGACTTCCCTAAATTCTAGTAATAAAATAGAGTATAATGAAAAAAAAATAATGAATAAAAAATATTCCCTAAGATTCTAATATTTTAGCACTCTTGATTTAAGCGACATTTTCTACCCGAATAACTTCAGGTACAAATTGTTTGATAGTTCGCTCGACCCCAAACTTTAGCGTCTCTTGAGCGTGAGCACAACCACTACAATGCCCCATTAGACGAACTTTCACAATTCCATCGTCAGTTATGTCAACGAGTTCTATATCGCCACCGTCCATTTGTAACTGAGGTCTGATTTTAGCAATGACTTCTTTAACTTTTTCTTTGTCAACCATTTTAATCACTTATAGTAATTTTTTAATCTTATTATAATTAAATTGTTTAATCTATATAAAACCCAGCGCTTTAAAATATGAATGTTAATCACTAATCGTTTAATTCTAAACAATAATTTTATGAAAATTTCTATAAAAAATATGATTGTGGTTCAATTTATTAAAATTAACCTAAAAACTCTTATTTCTCAAATCTTTAGATGATCTCAAAGTAAAAACAATTTGAATAGTGCATGTTATAATGGACGCTAACGATTTTGTAAAAGACTTAAACGATGCTCAAGAATTAATGAGAAATGAAAAGTATCAAGA
>JAGXOB010000349.1 GCA_019894735.1 Promethearchaeota archaeon
CTATGTTTCGTTGGACGGCCTGGAAAAAACTCATGACACGATTAGAGGCGTTAGTGGTTGTTTTAAAAAAGCAGTAAGAGGCATAATTGCATCTAGAGCGAAAGTCCCTGTGACAATCAACACGACGATAATGGCTGAGAACATCCATGAGATTGAAGATTTAGTGAAGTTGGCAAAAGAATTGGATATAACAATATCCTTGGCCGTAGCGTATGAGTACTGCAACGCCAAGGCGTCCGCGCCTGCCAGTCGCGAAATCAGAGAGATAGCGGGAACACTTATCGAGATGAAGAAGAAGGGGTATCCGCTTGTAAATTCAGTCAGTTATTTAAAAGTGATTGCAAAAGAGAAAAAATGGACGTGCAAACCTTGGGTATCAGTTAACGTTGGTCCAGAGGGAGCGTTAGTCCTACCCTGTTATGTTCGGAACGAATACGCGACTAGCGTTTCTGTTTTTCAAACCAGCATTAAAACTGCAATCTCTGGATTTGACTGGAAGAAAACACAGAACTGCCAAAACTGCAGTCTCCATTGTTATGTGGAGCCTTCTTTGGTGCTTTCGGGGGATTTACAGACTTACCTGAATTGGATAGTTCAAGTTAGCTCTAAACTTTCTTAAGGTTTCCTACATTTTTGTAAGCACTATTTCAATTGTTGAAACCATTCGTGCTCTGGTTTCGCCTTCTCTTGCAGGCATCTCTTCTGTTCCTATTGTTATTGAGGCAACTGTTAGATCTTTAATGAATCGTCTTCTGGTAATTTCAGCAGCATCAACAGCGGTTGCAATTGCTCTACCTCTGGCTTTTAGTGTAACTTCGTTGCTTGTGCCTGAGGATAGATCGGTGATTATTGCTAGAACATAGGCCATCGGGGGTTTATTTCCAACAAAAACAACTCTTGATTTATTAGCCATTTCCACATGTGCAGTTTTTGGCACAGGCATTGACGGCGGAGCTAAATCTTCTGATTTTTCCTCAGTAGCTATGGCTTCAATAGGTACTGGAATTGGTGCTTTAGGCGCTTCCTTTTCAACCACCGCTACTTCAACTATTCCATCTTTCTTTTCGAGCTCTGGCACCACCATTTCAACAGGCGAAGACATCCCCTCTTTGGTGAAGGTTAAGTCTTCAATCTCTGCATTACAACTTCTCTTAACTGCCTCCACACCATTCATAACACCTGCCTTGTCCTCGTAGCCTTCACTTGCAGCTATTATTTCTCCGTTCGAAGCACTAAGATTAAACCTAAACTTAGAATTATCATCTGTGAAAACTTGATATTTAGGAAAAGTTAGTTTTTCTGCCTGTACTGTTTTGTCTTCGATTTTGGATTGACAGTTTGCTTGAACAGATTTTACTCCATTCATTACACCCGCCTTTTGCTCGTAAGCTTCACTTACTGCCACTATTTTGCTATTTTCAGCTCTTAATCGGAATCTGTATTTTCCTGCCACGTCTTTGAATACTTGATATTTTGATGTCATAAAAAATCATCATTTATATTATTGTTTTATGATAAAATAACGTTTTTGGTGATTTCTGTTGAAATAAGTCGATTATGTGATTTGTGTTTGGTTTGTTAATGTTGTTTTTTAGAAAAACTAAAT
>JAGXOB010000350.1 GCA_019894735.1 Promethearchaeota archaeon
GGATTCCCATATGCTCTTTTATTATAGTACGGAAGCATGGTTTCTAGTATTTCATTTGGGACAATTGTGGAATTCTCGTTATCCAAGTATACTTCGTGTTTTATTCCTTCATGGGCTTTAATCAATTCTTTAATATTCTCGACCATGTAACTATTCAACCTTTTCGAAGATTCACTTAAGTTGTCACTTTTAGTATCACAAATTCACATAGAAAAATGTACCCGTAATAATTGAAGTAATTTCAATTAATAGTATAAATTAGCGTGTGTTCTTATTTTCAATATTAACCTCCATTGATGGCGTATTTAATTGAGAATAATTGACTTACCTGTTCCTAAATCTGTAAAAGCAATTTTGTTGAATTCTGGAATTACTGAATTGTACCCTCCGCAAGAAGAAGCTATTAAAGCAGGGGTTTTGGAAAATATAAATTTAGTTTTGGCAAGTCCCACAGCTTCAGGGAAAACATTAATCGCTGAACTCTGTAGCCTTAAACATATTTTAGATAAGAAAGGTAAGATAATCTACTTATCTCCATTACGTGCTTTAGCAAGTGAAAAGTTTGATGAATTTAAAAAATATTCATCAATAATTAAGCCTGATGGGAAACAAGTGAGGATTGGAATAAGTACAGGCGATTTTGATAGCGTAGATTCCTGGTTAGAAAACTGTGATGTAATTGTAACGACAAATGAGAAGGCTGATTCTTTATTGAGACATCGTCTAGATTGGATAGCTAATACTTCTCTAGTTGTCGCTGACGAAATTCACCTTTTAAACGATGGTGCTAGAGGTCCTACTCTTGAAATAGTTCTAGCTAGATTCATGCATATTAATCCTGAACTCCAGATTTTAGCGTTGAGTGCAACCATTAATAACGTTAAGGAAATTGCTAACTGGCTTAAAGCCAAATATGTAGTTACAGATTGGAGACCTGTATCTCTCTCAGAAGGTATTCTCTTAGATCAAGAAATACTCTACAAAGACAATACAACAAGGGAAATACGAAAAAAAACTCGTAATCCAACAATAAACCTTGCACTTTCTACTATCAAGACAGGTGGACAAGCTCTTGTTTTCGCATCCTCACGTAAGAGTTCTGTTAGCCTCGCAAAGAAAATCGCTGATCAATTAAACGAATTAATATCAAAACCACTTAAAAGAACCTTACTCCAAGAAGCAGACAAGCTTCTCAGAACTGAAGAAAGAAATCGCGTTAATGAATCCATAGCAAACCTTGTGAAGAACGGAGTTGCTTTTCATCATGCTGGCTTAGTTGGAATTCATCGAAGACTGATTGAAAATCTGTTTAGAAAGGGACAACTTAAAGTCTTAGTAGCCACGCCAACTTTAGCGTTTGGAGTAAATCTTCCAGCTCGCACAGTAATAATTAATGATTATCGACGTTGGACACCAGGATATGGGAATTATCCAATTCCAGTATTAGATTATAAACAGATGGCTGGTAGAGCTGGACGGCCCAAATATGATAAAGTTGGTGAAGCAATAATTATTTCTAAAACTTCTGAGGAACAAGATTTCTTAATGGATACTTATCTTCTTTCTGATACTGAAAAAATATGGTCAAAACTTGCTGTTGAAA
>JAGXOB010000351.1 GCA_019894735.1 Promethearchaeota archaeon
TTAAGTTTTGTCAAAAACAAGTCCGCAATTCCCGCACTTTATCTTCTTTTTTTGTGCAAATAATTAAAAATTAATTACTTTATACACTGGTGCGCCTTGCATTGAATAGTAGAGGACTTGAGTTTTATCCGGTTCTTCATGTAACCTTCTTGGGCTTTCTTCCCCACAATTTTCGCATTTAAATCGCTTAGTTGTTTCTGTCATTTTTAAAAATTTTCTCTTGTATTTTTTGAAAAAATAATAGTTTAGATAAATTTAAATTTAGGTATTACAATAAATTTTCGTTATACCGTCTTACCATATAGAGAAAAAATGTTATTGAATGAGATACTAAATATTCATAAATTATTTATTAGTACTTTCTAAAATTTGTGTCAACTAGTCCTACTCAGGATACATATTGGATAAAATTACCAAAATGCCTTTTCCATTTTTTTTATTGGATCATCTAAAGAATCTTCAATTTCCTTATCGAAATTAGAAAAAATAGAGACATCACTGTCCCAATTATCCCTAGTTTCTTTAGAGTATACGGTAAAAAATATATCCATTACATTCTTTAATTCTTGAAGAACTCTTTTAGGTTTAATTTTTTTATCAGAATTTGCAATAAAGATAAAACGAGATTTTTTTAGTATTGTGAAACGTATATCGCTCAGTTCAAAATTGGATAACCCATCGCTTGTTATTTCTTCAGCAAAGGAATTTAAAGCAGTCAATAACGCTCCAAAAAGTTGATCATCTAAGGTTTTTTCGTAAACTCTACTAAATACTACTATTCCGCCCTCGGATATTATCCACATGTCTCGGAGAATTTTACTTGGAGCCAAAAACAACACTTAAAGTTTTTATTAATTTAATCAAGCCAACTATAACTATATTAATTATCGTCTATAAATTAAAAAGTTTTTTTATAATATGTAAAAATTCACATAAATTAAACTCTAAAGGTTTATAAAAGAGTATTATGATATTATCTTTATGACTTATACACCATTTAGTAATAATATTATGCCAATATTCTTCTATTATATTGGTTTAATAGTATTCAGTCTGGTTATGACATTTTTGATGATAAAGAAGTGGAGAGAGAGAAAAGTCAAATCCCCTCTCTATCTTTCAATCGTATTTCTATTACTTACGGTTGCTTTAATGACTCTTACTATTGGTTTAGGCGAAGCAATATTAACCGGTTTTTTTAAAGAAATATATAGAATCTCTCTACCTATAGCCTACAGTATGATAATTATAGCGGATATATTTTTATTTGTATTTGCTGAGGAAATTACCAGTAAAGGAAAAAAAGCTTTTACACCTTTGATTCTTTTTGGCGTCGTTATTATTATCGTATTATACCTTCCTTGGAATTGGTGGGGTGTCCCTCCTATAGATTATGTGGGACAACTGAATATTCGCCTGTATTCAACGCTTTCTGTTATCCTCTATTCTTATATCATTTACATCTTCATCGCAATATTTTGTATTAGGGCAAG
>JAGXOB010000352.1 GCA_019894735.1 Promethearchaeota archaeon
TTCATTATTGCTCAAATCGATAACCTTAAATTTGAAGTATAATATTGTATCTCAACCTTCCAACATAAATAATATGAAGCTTGAGAAATTATGGATGAATCCTATAATCTAAGGGTAGGCGTAATTTCAGATGGGAAGTATGGTGAAAGAGCTTTTGAGAATATCAAAAATAAATTTATGGCGTTTTGGATAAAAGTTCCTGATATCCCGCTTAATGTAATACTAGATGACGATGTAGAGATGAGTATCCCCGATTGTGATATTTATATTTCTTATGTTCGTCATCCAGATATTATAAATCAATTAGCAGAATTACAAAAACCATTAATTCTTGGTGTTTTACCTGGTTATGGTCTTTACGAGCAAACTAAAAGAGTAAATTCTCGTGTAATACATGCTCCCACTATGTGTTCTTTAGAAAATAATACTGGGATCGATGAGATAGATCTATTCACTACTTTTTATGGAAATCCCATTTACAATCCTATCATTAATGAGAGTGGCTTTATCGAAGAAATTGAAGTAAGAAGGTCTTCTTTATGTGGTTCTTCTGAAGCTGGTGCGAGATTTTTAATAAATAAACAATTTAATGAAGAAAACCTTCAAAGTTTTGCTTTAAGCGTGTGCCATGAGTGTAGAGCCCCGAGGTTTGGAAAAACATGCGATAAAGAAGTCGCAGGAATCATTCACCTAGTATCTCTTTTTGATGGTATTCCAAGCGAGAGATACATTAATCTTGACGATAATCTCAAACAATTCATAAGTAGAATCAAAAAAGAATATAAAGTTAGAAAAGAAAATTCAAAACTTAATTGATCATTATGGTTGAAGAAGATATTGAAAGTAAGGCAATAGACAATTTGAGTAATTCAGAAGAAGTTAAGCAAGAATCAAGAAAGATTAACTACTTCGAAAAGCTTCTTCCTTTATGGGTGGTACTTTGTATTATCATTGGTATAATTCTCTCCTTGTTTGTACCACAGATAGGTGAAGCAATAAATTCTTTACAAGTTGGAGGTATTTCGATACCAATTGGGGTATGTTTATTTTTAATGATGTACCCCGCTATGTTGAATTTACAAGCATCAGAATTAAAGAAGTTACGTAGAAACCCAAAACCAATAATTTTAACTTTAGTTTCTAATTGGCTCGTCGCTCCTTTTGTAGGTTTGGCAATGATAAATATATTTCTACCTAGTACAGATCCAGATATACAACAATTAAAAGTTGCAATAATTTTACTCTCGAGTTCCCCTTGCACGGCTATGGTATTAGTTTGGGGATGGATGGCGAAGGGTAATCAAGAACAAAATGTAGTAAATACAAGCTTGAATACGATAACAATAATCTTTTTGTACGTAGGAATGGTTTCCTTATTAACTGGAATTCAAAATATTCTCACGCCAGGGATTATGGTCGATCCATGGTTATTGTTAATCTCTTTAATATT
>JAGXOB010000353.1 GCA_019894735.1 Promethearchaeota archaeon
AATTCTTCGATACAGATATAATAATTTACCTATGGACAGACCAGGGAGATATTTATATATAAGAGATAACCAGACTTCAGAATTTTGGTCTCCAACTTGGCAACCTGTAGCTAAAAAACTTGATAATTACGAATGTCGCCATGGTTTAGGTTATACTAAAATAAGCTCATCTTATAAAGGAGTTGATGCTGAAATTCTTTATTTTGTACCGTTAGAGGATGATTTGGAGATTTGGTCTTTAACTCTACAAAATAACTCTTCAGAAAAAAAAGAATTAGGGATATTTTCATATGCTGAGTTTTGTCTTTGGAATGCTATATCAGACCAAAGAGATCTCCAATATATTCAAAATGTTGCGGTTGCAAAATATGATCAAATTGAAAATGCAATTTTCTATCATCTTTTTGATTTATCCTCATATATCGCCTTTTTTTCATCAAATAGTAAAGTAACAGGTTATGATTGTGATCGAGAATCCTTTATTGGTCACTATCGTTCTGAAGCAAATCCCTTAAGTGTTGAAAATGGAAAATGTAGTAATTCTCAAGCTCTTGGGGGAAATCCTATTGCTGCTACTTGTAACGAACTAATAATAAATCCGCATGAAACAAAAAAAATAATATTTACATTAGGGGTTGTAAAAGAAAAATCCCATGCTAAGCGAATGATCAGTAAATATGAGAAATTTGAAAACGTTGAGATTGAATTTTTAGAGCTAAAAGAAAAATGGAATAAATTTCTTGAAAAGTATTTTGTTGATACTCCTGATAAAGATTTTAATTGTAACATTAATATTTGGAACCCCTATCAATGTAAAACTACGTTTGATTGGGCTCGTTATGTTTCTTTTTATGAAACAGGTATAAGTAGAGGAATAGGTTTTCGTGATAGCAATCAAGATACACTCTCAGTTTGTCATACACTTCCAAATTTAGTTCGTAAACGTTTATTAGAATTAGCAAAAAACCAATTTGAAAATGGAAAAGTATACCATATTTATTTTCCTCTAACAGGTGAGGGTGATTATCCAAATTATGTTAATCCGCGTATGAAATTTTTTAGTGATGACCACTTATGGATGATATTTGCTGTTAGTAATTATTTAAGAGAGACAGGAGATATGTCAATTTTAGAACAGGATGTGGATTATGTAGAGGGTTCTAAAGAAACTTTATATGATCATCTTAAGAGAGCAATAGAATTCACAAATTATCACATGGGTCCACATGGATTCCCACTGATAGGAACTGCAGATTGGAATGATACCCTTCAGTTACATGGACCGAACAACAATGGTGAAAGTGTTATGGTTGCTATGCAGTTCCATAAAGCATTATCTGACATGAGTGAAATTGCAAAAGAATTCAATATTAAAAATGATTTCGCTAAATATAATAATTTAGCTAAAAAAGTAAATGATCATATTAATAAACATGCATGGGA
>JAGXOB010000354.1 GCA_019894735.1 Promethearchaeota archaeon
ATTCGTACTGCCTTAAGCAATGTAAAAGCTATAGCTGTGATGGACAAGAGCATGAGTTTTGGAGGAAATGGTGGCCCAACTTTCCATGAAATTAGGAATGCGCTTTATGACTCCAACCCAAGACCATTTATTGTAAATTACATCTACGGTTTAGGAGGCAGGGACACAAGTCCAACACAATTGAGGACTATCTACTCAGATTTACAGCAGATACTAACAAAACAAACAATTGATCAATCAATAAAATATTTGGGATTAAGAGAATAACAAAGGAATGAAAATAAATGACAACTCAAGAATGGAAATTTACCTCAAAAGAAATAGCCAATAAACCCGATTTATTCCTCCCAGGTCACCGAGCATGTGCAGGATGTGTACCTGCAACTGTACTAAAATTAGTAATGAAAGCAACTCGTGGACCAACAATAGTTACTGAAGCTACTGGATGTATGGAAGTAGTTTCCTCGATTTATCCGTACACCTCATGGGCTACACCATGGTTGCACACAGCATTTGAAACAGCTGCTGCAAACGCCTCAGGAATTGAAGCTGCATTAAAGATAATGAAGAAAAAAGGTCGCATAAGTCAAGAACATGTAGATGTAATAGCAATTGCGGGAGATGGAGGAACCTTTGATATAGGGTTTCAGGCACTTTCAGGAGCAGTTGAACGAGGTCATGACTTCTTATTTTTGCTTTATGATAATGAAGCTTACATGAACACTGGAATTCAAAGAAGCAGTGGAACTCCACATGGTGCAGCCACAACAACCTCACCCGCAGGTAGCTCTGTACCAGGAAAACTAGAGTACAAAAAACCATTAGCCGATATAATGATAGCTCATAATATGGAGTATGTAGCAACTGCATCACCCTATTACTGGCGTGACCTAATTACAAAGGTCCGAAAAGGCTTGGAAGTTGAAGGCCCAGCTTTTCTCCATGTTTTTGCTCCATGTCCAAGAGGCTGGAGAAGTAATCCTGCAAAATCTATCGAATACTCAAAGCTAGCAGTTGAGACATGTGTTTTTCCAATTTGGGAAGCAGTAAACGGAAACTATAAACTATCTTCACCTAGCAAACTTCTATCTTTAGCACCACAAAAAAAGAAACCAGTTTCCGATTATCTCAAAGGCCAAGGAAGATTCAGACATATGTTTAAACCAGAAAACAAAGCTCTTCTTGACGAAGTTCAAAATATCACCGACAAGAGATGGGAACAACTTCTGAAAAAATGTAATCTTTCATAACCTTTTTTCTTTTTTGTCTTAGATCTTTATAGCAAAAACCTTGCTTGATTGTTTGTTAACCTTCTTCTGAATCCATCTATTATAAGGATAACTTCTGTTGCCCAAAAAACTAAAGGTGCGCTTTCAATCAAAGATTTTGCAATAGGTTGTGGGTAACTCTGTATCCAAATTAATTGCTTTGACC
>JAGXOB010000355.1 GCA_019894735.1 Promethearchaeota archaeon
GCATAAAAGAGTTTCTGGGTTAAAGATTAAGAAACTACAGGTTATTAACGCGTTGAAAAATTCAAATTTAGAGGAAAAAAATCCTGCTCAATGGACAAACGAAGATATATTCAATTTTTCAAAAGCATTAAGAGAGATTTCTAAACCTATACTGATAATTGCAAATAAAATTGATAAAGAAATTGGCTCAAAAAATTTAACTGACATAAAAAATAAATATGAAGGAATTATAATACCTTGTAGTGCTTTAGCGGAATATTATTTAAGGAAATATCATGAAGATAAAAAAATTAGTTACATTCCGGGAGCCAACGACTTTCACCTAGTAAATGAAGACAAATTAGATTCAAAGGAATTAGGTTTATTAAACAAAATTAAATCTGATATCTTGGAGCCCTATAATGGAACAGGAGTCCAACAGGTACTGAATTATGCAACATTTACAATTTCAAATTTAATTTGTGTGTATCCTGTTTTTGACGTAAATAATTATACTGATAAAAGTGATAACGTACTGCCGGATGTTTTCTTAGTCAAAAAAGGAACCTTATTAAGAGATTTTGTTAGGAAAAAAATTCATAGTGATTTGGCCAAGCAATTTATGTTTGGAATTGATGCAAAAACTAACAAGAGATTAGGAGAAAATTATGAGTTACAGCACAATGATATAATTAAAATAGTTACTTCTAAATAAAATATTACAAAAGATTATTGCTCTTCCCTAGATGACAATAAAACATAAACTAGGATTACTATTAATAAGATAATACCGAATAAAATTAAAAAGAAGTTATAGATTTCAGCATCTTCAAATTCCCAATCTATTTCATAGGCATCTTGAAAGATAAATAGTAAACTAAATAAAATATTCGTGAGACGCATCATTATTATGTTGAATTAATTTAGAATAATTAAAAAAAGTTCTGATGTTAGGAAATTTGGAATTAAGTCTTATTAATTCTAATTAATTCCGCATTATACCGGATATTATTAAAAAAAAATTTAACACCATAAGCATTAAGAGCACAAGTGATTATAGTTATAAATCTCGGTTAAGATAAATTAGATGGACCTGACGGGACTTGAACCCGTGACCTCTTGAGTGCAATACTCGCACCTAGCAAAATGCTTATGGTGTGTCAAGCGATCTTGGATATGAATCATGAATCATGGTTCAAAACTTCCACTGATCTACAGGCCCAGTTTATATCTAATTGTTATATAATTAAAGATTTTAATAATTAAAAATTTTTATTATTTTTATCAACTAATCCATACTATTAATAAGAAAAAGAAAAAGGATTGTTAAGAAATTCCAAAAAATCGTTTTTAGATACTGTAAATTTTTAATAAATAGGAGGTGATCCAGCCGCAGGTTCCCCTACGGCTACCTTGTTACGACTTCTCCCTCCTCGCATACTAGAAACT
>JAGXOB010000356.1 GCA_019894735.1 Promethearchaeota archaeon
CTTCCTTAGCAATAGAATTGTCTTTTACGAACAATAAAATATCCCAACAAAAATTTGATAATTGGTTTATAATTATGATGTAAAAATATTTAAACTTGCGTAATATCAGCGTAAGTTATTATTTAAAGGAAAAATTCTTAAAAAAAAAGTCTTAGGTTCTAACATTACATCTCCGAGAGTTTTTTTCAATTCTGCTTAACTTCTCAACTATATTCTTTATAAACTCTTAAATTTACATTTATCTATAGTTTAAAATAATTATATTTAAAGCATTTTGACAAAATCTCTATATCTTTCTTTAACTAAACAAACTCACTCTTAAAAATCTGATTTGTTCGATTATCAACCCAAATATTAAAAATCAGGGCAACACATCAAGTAATCAATACTAATTTTTTACTCAGTGTTTCCTTAAATGTAATCTTATTTTTATTCTTCATTGGACAAATAATCAATTTTCATTTTTAAAAAGGGTGAAATGTATTTGAAGGCAGAACTTGTTGATGCTCAAACAGCATCCTCCATAATCGCTACCAAAGACGATTATATTTCTAATTTTAGCGAGTTTGACTTACAGTCTCGCTTAGGAACGACCGGAAAGACATCAAAAGAAGACTTGATGGACTTTCTTTCACGACAGACAGTTGAATGGACAAATTCTGAAGAAATTATCGTTAATAGAATTTTCGATGAATTGGACAGTAGTTACTCGCCATACAAAGAATACCTATTGGACAGCGTTAAGCTTATAAAAACCACAGGTCGAGAAGAATGCGATGCTGCTTACACGAGAAATAAAAGTATTTATCTCCCAATTTCTATGGTTAAATGGCCATACGACGAATTAAAAGAACTAATCGCACACGAGCTTTTTCATGTAATCAGCACTACTAACCCAAAATTCAGGAATGACTTATATCTTAAACTAGGATTTACCGCTTGTCCCGAATTAGATGTCCCTAACGAATATAAATGTCTGTATGTGTCAAATCCGGATACTATTGGGAAGAATTCCTATGTAAAATTCAAAAACAACGGGTCTCAGATAAAAGCGGTGCCTTTTCTCTATTCTGAAACTCCGTATAACGGTGGATATTTCTTTGAATACTTCCGTTTTGCATTTCTTGAGTCTGAATTGAAACACGATAAATGCGTGCAGATATATGAAAACAACCGACCAAAATTCATTAGTCCTCCACATAAATTATTTGAGTTATGTGAAGAAATCGATCCCTACAACAACCAACACAGATTGCATCCTGAAGAGATATTGGCCTATTATTGGAGCTTACTACCTTTTTCTGAATCAAAAATAGAATCTTATAAGCGAAGCTATCTCGTAAAGATTCGGAATCTCTT
>JAGXOB010000357.1 GCA_019894735.1 Promethearchaeota archaeon
ATTCTCTTTAGATGACATTAAAATATTTGTTCCAAAGAAAAGCTGGGGTTTAATCTGTAAACCAGGTTTTGACTGCAAATTGGTTGAACAGGATTATTCCACGTGGGAACGAGAGTTCATCAATAGAGAAAACTCAGTTACTTGTCAGGATTTATGTGAAGATCCGCTAAGATACGTTTTTTCAATGAGTTTGTGGGAGATGAACCAGCTTACTGACATTAAGCCAAAACATGCTGTTTGGATAAAATCTTCATGTGACGCTTTTTGTGATGAAATGAAAATTGATGAAGAACGGAAGAACAATTGGTTAGCTCACTTTGGTATTAAGAAATATTCCACCCACGCGTCAGGTCACGCTTCAGGTGAAGAAATAAGAGAAATGATAAACGAGATCAATCCGGAAAAATTGATTCCAATTCATACAGAGAATTCCAATCTGTTTGAGTTTAGGGGTTAAAATTTAACCCCCCGGACAACCTCGCAAAAGCAAAATTCGGCGGAAAATGCAGAAAAGTCTCTGTATTCCCCGCGGGACATCACTCATGGATTATTAAATTGGAAAGTCTATTTATATACGAACAGCCAATAAATGAAAAAAAGGGTAAGTCAATAATGAAAGTTCTAGCCATAATCGGTAGCCCGAAAAAAGGAAATAGTTATAGAATCACTCAACAGGTAGAAAATCGCCTGAAATCTTATTCCATTAGTGATAACATTGGAAAAGTGGATTTGGAATTCGATTATCTCTTCCTAAAGGAGACCAACCTCGAAATGTGTGAGGGGTGCTTCGCTTGTATTCCCTATGGCGAAGACAAATGCCCCTTGAAGGATTCTCGGGACGATATCGAGAAACGAATTCTTGCTTCTGATGGCATTATTCTTGTTTCACCTGTTTACTCGATGAACGTAACATGGTTGATGAAGAACTTTATGGATAGATTTGCATACACACTTCACCGTCCAATATTCGTAAACCAGAAGCTCATGTTGTTAGTAACAGCTGGTGAAGTTGGACTGAAAGAAACACTAAAATCGCTTTCTAATACCTTGGGAGGCATTGATTTGGTGGCCAAACTGGCTGTAAAAACACCCCCGTTCAAATACCGGCCGAAATATGAAGAAAGCATTGCTCATGATGTTGAAAAGGCGTCCAAAAAATTCTACAGGTCGCTCAAGTCTGATAAACCGCTTCCACCTGCGTTTTGGAACGTCTTGTGGTTTCAAGCGTTTAAAATCCAATCGGAAAAGACCAAACATTATTTTCCTGCTGATTATGATTTCTATAAGGACAAGGAATATTTCTTTTATGAAACAAAGGTGAATCCATTGAAAACTTTTGTTGCAAAGCTCATGG
>JAGXOB010000358.1 GCA_019894735.1 Promethearchaeota archaeon
GGGAAGGAAGCCCGTGCTCAAGGAGCTAATCTTTTTGGAGGTATTTGCATTAATCTTTTACGTCATCCGGCTTGGGGAAGAGCTCAAGAAACATTCGGCGAAGATTCATTTCACATGGGCGAATTTGGAGCTGCTGTAATTCGGGGAGTTCAAAAACACAACGTAATGGCTACTGCTAAACATTATGCCGTTAATAGTATAGAATATTCACGATTTAAAGTCGATGTCCAGATAAGTGAAAGAACATTGAGAGAAGTTTATTTGCCTCATTTTAAGCGTTGTATTGAAGATGGGTGTGCAACTGTAATGTCTGCTTATAACAAAGTACGCGGTGAATATTGTGGTCATAACTCGTATTTATTAAGAGATATTTTAAAGGGTGAATGGGGATTTGATGGTTTTGTCCATTCAGATTGGATGAATGGTCTTAGAGATACTACCAAAGGCATCTTGGGAGGCTTAGATGTTGAAATGCCTCGTGCTAAATATTACGGAAAAAAGTTAGAAAAAGCAATAAAGTTAGGAAATGTTCCTCTAAAACTCGTCGATGATTCTATAAGAAGAATATTACGAACGGTATTAAAATTCACCACAAAAGAAGATCCTCAAAATTATGACTCAGACTTAATCGGTTGTGAAGATCATGTTCTCATAGCTCGTGAAGTTGCTGAGAAGAGCATGGTTCTACTCAAAAATCAAAACAAACTTTTACCATTCAATACTGATGAAATTGATACTTTAGCATTGTTAGGACCTTTAGCTGATAAGAAAAATACAGGCGATCATGGAAGTAGTCATGTTCGCCAGAAAAATATTGTTACTCCCTTGCAAGGGATAAAAAACAGCGTTGGGAATAAAATAGAAGTATTTCATAACGACGGTCATGATATTGATGTTGCTCAACAAATTGCTCAAAGCGTAGATTCTGTTGTATTAGTTGTTGGATACACATCTGAAGATGAGGGAGAATATATTCCACATATTTCAAAAGGATTAGGAGATCGGCCTAACCTCGGATTAAAAGAAGATGACATTAAACTAATCGAGGCTGTAGCAAAAGTGAATAAAAAATGTGTCGTTGTGCTGGTTGGAGGAAGCGCGATCCTTATGGAAGAGTGGAAAGAAAAAGTTCCCTCAATACTAATGGCTTGGTATTCCGGAATGGAAGGAGGGAACGCATTAGCAAATGTTCTTTTCGGTAAAGTTAATCCAAGTGGAAAATTACCATTTACAATTCCTAAAGATCCAGCCCATTTACCTTATTTCAAGATAG
>JAGXOB010000035.1 GCA_019894735.1 Promethearchaeota archaeon
TAATATATCGTTTTCCCATCAAAACTGAGTTGTACTACATTTATTCTTATTTTTTTCTTTCTCGCTTCAGATAATTTATTTGAAAACTTAGGATCAGTTTTGAAGTTAGGTTTAAATTTGGAAGCTTTACGAAATACCAAAAATAAAAGCATTCCCTTGTTATCAATAATTTCTTGTACGTGACGAGTTCCACGTTCGGTAGGTGCATCGGGAAATAATGCTAAATCTCCTATTACAAGGGTAACTCCCTTTACTTCTAAAGGTACGCCATCTAAAACGAAATCAATCCTGCTCTTACCAATTTTCACTTCTTTTCTTATTTCTTTTGCTTTCGCAGTTTCAGGTAGATATGGAAAAACGCTCAAAGCAATTTTTGAATGAATTGCTGTATCTATTACGATCCAATCTTCTCCTTTTTTTACAGCTTTAATATAATAATCCAGTTTTCCCCGAGAATCTGTGAATAAAACTTCTCTTCCCTTTATTAGCAACTCAGTTAACCTTCCAGGATCGTGAATATGAGCAGATTTTATTTGATGATTGTATTTAATTTCACTTACAAATCGATTAGGACGATTTAAAAAAACTCCTTCTTTGAGATTTGGAAGTTCAAAAAGAGGTATCTTACTTGCATGCATTCAAAAACTACTCAAAATGGGATTTATTTAATTAAGGTTATTTTGATTTGATTTAAATTAATTTCATTATATATTATAAACTATAGAGATAAATGGAGTTTCATTTTAAACTAATATAATGAGTGATGCACCCGATAAGAGCAAAATTGTGAGTTATAAGTTCCATCACATTGATACTAATAAATGTAAAAAATGCGAAGCTTTTTCGTGTGAAGATGCCTGCTTTAGAGGAATTTACGAAGTTTTAAACAAAGAGTCTGAACCTATATGCGTTGTTGTAGAAGAACGAGAAGATCACTGCATTAAATGTCATATCTGTACGACCGCATGCAAATTAAGAGCAATAACTATTGACTAAGTTTAAAATATTAATTTAGTATTTGTAATAGGAGTAAACTCCTTTTAAATTGGAATTTTAAATTAATTGGAGTAGTTTTTATCATAATTTATAAAATATAAGTATATTTTTAATTTGTAAAATCATTATCTAAATATAGAATTAAAATTAATATTAGGAAATGGATATGATTTCAGACAAATTAAAGCTTGATGATATCGATCGCAGAATAATTACATTAGTACAAGGCGATCCAAACTTAACACATACTCAAATTGCAGAAAAAATTAATAGGTCTCAACCAACTGTTGGGATGAGAATAAAAAAGCTTGAAAAAGAAGGCATTCTCCAGTTCCAGCCAGGCATCAATTTTAGAAAGGTAGATTTATTTTTAGCAACTGTGGAAATGAATACTAAACATCCAGATGAAATTCTCGATATGGCGAGATTTTGCCCCTTTATGTTGAACGCATTTAGATTAAGTGGATCTCATAACATTTGCATTTTACTTGCGAGTTCTAAGATCGATAAATTGGACAATATCGTAAATTACCATTTCAGAAGCGACCCTGGTGTTCAAGCGGTCTCAATGAATATGATAACAGAGATCGCTAAAGATTTCATTCTTCCAGTCGATTTCGAGAGCGAGGAACATCTTCCGACGATTGAGGCGGGCTGCGGCGAAAAATGCAAGTTTAAAATGGCTAAACTAAAAGGATTAGCAAACAGTTTAGAGTAGACTCCTTTTGTTTAGGTTTCTTCTTCGCTTGTATCAAATTTATATTTTGGAAGATTAACATTCATATTACAATCAGGACCGCAAGTATTTGA
Organism: Promethearchaeota archaeon; assembly: GCA_019894735.1. Next base: position 1,807 of record JAGXOB010000035.1, read on the forward strand.
ATGAAAATCGAATTTCTCTATCTGAAAATCGATGGGAACAACAAAATCGTGAACAGAATCAATTACAATATTAGTTTTTACATTTATAACATTGGGGTCTTTTCTAAAGCATAAATCGACTAATTTTTCGATGGTTTGTAAGTCTGAAGCAGAAATGAAGCATAACAAGTTAAATTCTCCAGAAATCTTGAATGCATGGTTAATGAAAGGGCATTTATCTATTTTTCTTACAATCGTTTCCACATCCTTTGTTGAGACGAAAACTATGGCAGTCTTTATATCTACCAGCCTCAGATTAAACCCAATTTGTTTGGTGAGTAAGTGTTTTCTCTCTAATTTAATGATCCGTGCCCCTACAGCAGGTTGAGACTTTTCTATTTCTCTTGCTATGTCGCTGTGAGTTATGCTTGGATCTTGCTCCAACATCTCGATTATCTTATAATCATCATCGTCAATCCCTAATATTTCCTTAAAAGTTTTTTTTATCATACTCTTCTTCCTCTTATACCTAGAAAAGCTATTAATTAATTAATTTGATTTTAATAAATTAAAATTTATTTAAATTTTAACTTAAATTATATGAATAGTTATAATCAATTCGTTTTATTTTATAAATTATTTTGCCTTTTTTGCTCCTAATTTAATTTAGAAAAATATTTGAATTTTTAATTAAATAATAGATGTGAAAATACTTATTGTAAAAATACCCACGGCAAAACCAATGAATCCAATTAAAAAATAAATGGGTTTACCTTTTTCTTTTTCGGGAATTACTTCCCTCACAATTGTGTAGAGAATTACTCCCGAAATAAAAGAATAAAAAATGAAGAATAATTCTGTGTATTCAAAACCTATTAAATCTAATAATAGTCCAATTATAACGCCTAGGAAATTTGAAAGAGCTAGAACATATTTTCTAGTTTTATTCTCATCAATATCGTAAGTATCGTAGATTTCCAGATCAGTAAATATGATATGGCTTTCTGATCTGTTTGTTATTACTGCTCTAAACCAAGCAAATAGAAAGAACAATATCCCTCCGATAGGATCGTAAGCTAATAACCCTACTACAATAATTCCTACGAGAAGATGATATGAGAAATTAGTAAAAAAGCGCAGACTACTTAAATCTTCGCTAATATTTGTTTGAATCTTAAGCTTATAACGATTTATTTCTTGTTTGAACTCTCCACCTTGTTTGTGCAAATCTGCTATTGTTTGGGCTATATTCTTCAGAGCAACATCGTCTAAATTGTTTTTTTCTAGTTCTTGAGATAATATATTTTCTATATTATCTTCAACACTTTGCAAAATTTTTTCTTTTTTGATTAATTTGCGCATTCGCTTTTGCGATTTAGATTCTACTTTTTGTAAAATTAGTTTTTCAGAAAGGTGAACAAATACGAAACCAATTAGCACAAATAAGTACTCAAAAAATGAGAGATCAAATGGAATTATAGGTATATTTTCGGCAATTTCTGGAAGGAGAACTAAGAAGAAATAAGAGATCGAGATGCCGGCTATTAAGGAAACATTGAGTTTAGGATGCGTACGTTGATAAAAATCGACTAAGAAAAAAAGAACTCCAAAAATTAATGAAACGACAGCTATAACTGTAAAACTAATACTCATTACATAATTTAGTGTGAATTTAGTAAAAAAGGTTTTTAGAATTAGATATATTTTAAAGATAAAATCGATTTTTTAAATATGTAATTTTGTTTGTTATGTCAATTTTCATATGTTTTCAATTAGATTAATAAGACGTGGTGACACCAATTCAGTTCTTTATAATTAATTCAATGGAAGATAAAGCTTCCATGAATATGCGAAATTTATTTTTAAATTCTGAACTTTTTACTTTTATAGAGACTAGTGCAATATGGCATGGAAATCCTATATTAACTTTAGAGAATTCATCATTTGAAGGAAAATATGATAATTTTCTTAATGAAAATCAAATTTTTTTAGGTTTGACAGCGGAACCTCTAATTTTTCTCGAAAAACTCCAACTTGGGAGAGCTAATTTCGCACCCGATTTAATAATTTTCGCTAGTAGACATAGGTCAAAAACTGCTAAACCTGCTTTTTTAGTTCACACAACCGGTAATTGGAGCACTAATGCGGATTTTGGGGGAAATCCTCAAGATTTATCTAAAACAAGTGCGTTACTACATAAAGCAGGTATAGAATCGTTAAGAGAACAAATCGAAAAGTTCAAAATTCCTGAGTTTTCTTTAGATATAGAAGTAACTCATCATGGACCAACCACTTTAGATATTCCTTTAATATTTATGGAATTAGGGAGTAGTAAACAGGAATGGAAAATTAGAGAAGCAGGTGCACTTGTAGCAAATGCTATTGTTAACACAGCGTTAAAATATCTGTATTTTAAAAAGAATCAAGATCAAGAAGTAGGTTTAGGTTTTGGTGGTACTCACTATGCTCCTAATTTTAATAGGTTAATTGCTAATACTGATATCGCACTCTCATTTATCTGTCCAAAGTATTACATCCAAGAGTTAAACGAGGATTTAATTAAAATGATGATTAACAACACATTAGAAGAAATTGATTACTTCATAGTAGATTGGAAGGGCACTAATTCCGAAGAAAAAAAACACTTAATTCCCTTACTTGAAAAGTTTGATATTCCAGTCAGGAAAACAAGAAGTTTTTCAACAATTTTAGAATGAGGGGGACTCATTTAAGCCTTTTTTCTCGCGACTTTCCTAGATTTATTTTTTTAATTTTTCGAAATATTCTATTAAGTTTTTGAAGACATCGTGACAAGCTTTATAGCCTTGTGTTGCTGCTTGTTGCAAAGCTTTGTTAAGGAATTCTGAATGCTTAGAATTGTCGTCAATTGTGACATTTAATTCCCTTACATTGTAATAGCTGCGATAAAATAAAGTTGGCCAATCTACTAATGAACGAATAGTCTGAGTGTAAGTCATCTTACCTTCTTCAGATATTTCTAATTCTTTTTTCAGGCTATAAGAAAGAGAATTACCTGTCTTTTTTTTAGTAATAAATCCATCTAAGGCTATTTCATGCATATATTTTTTAAGTTGATCGGCTTTTAGTTGTATGTTAATTTTTTTTAGATTATCAAGGATTTCTGTGGTCTTCTGATCTTTAAATTTAATTAATAAATAATTTCGGGCAAAAATGTTGTATTTTAATGGCACAGTATTGTGATCTAACTGATTGTATTGAATTAGGTTACCTAAAATTTCCTTCGCGACGAAATATTTTAGGACAACCTGATCTTCTTCGTTAAAAGTGCTTAGAAAAATCTCAGAACCGTTAAAATAAGAATTGTAAAGAGCTGTTAAGATAGACTTTATTGAATGAAATCCATCGTCAAAAGAAAGCATGATTATATTGAGGGCATTAATTCTGTAGTCAATATCTGTTAGAAATTTATCTTTCTCAACCTTTATGTAGCGAACTAAGTGAGGTTTTTCTTTTAAAGATGTAAAATTCTCAACCCATTCTTTTTCAAGGCGATAAGATTGTGTTTTTGCTATTGCATAGAGTTTATCCACAACAGTGTATAATTTATTTAAGAATTCAACTCCAGATACATTAGTCATCTACAAATCCCTTAACTTGCTTGCTTCTACTTTTTAGAATTAATTATTATTAAACACTAAAAAGTATTAAAGTTTTATTTAAAATAAGTAATATGTTAATATAATTGAGAATAATTAAAAAAATAAGGTGGCATTCAGCTTGAAAATCGAACATTTTGCTGTAAGTTCAAATTCAGAAGAAGATAGCGAACAATTTTTTATCGAATTATTAGATATGAAAAAGGAAAGAGCCTTCGTTGTATCGGACGACCTTATGGAACAATTTTTTGGAGTTAGAAAAGAGCAAAAAATAGTAAGGTATAGAAATGATGAAATGAGTGTTGAAGCTTTTATAACGGACGATAATAGTAAAGCTATGGATAAATTTACCCATACATGCCTAGTAATCAAGGATCGAGAAAAACTTATAGAAAAAGCAAAGCACTTAAATTTTAAAGTCATAAAAGTCCCTAGAAAGAACAATGACGGCTTTTACTTATTTTTAAAAGATCGTTTTGGTAATTTATATGAGATTAAATAACAATAACATTTTTTAGAGTAGACTTTTATTTAAACATGGGGCGTTTTATAATGCCTTAAAATAATGAATGTGAAATATTAAATGCCCGGATCCTATAAGTTAAAATTAGTCATTGGAGGATCGAAAAATTCAGGTAAAACCACATTCATTAACAGCGATAGTAACCATAATAGTTCAATTGGTGTTTCTTTTGAATCTATTGAATGTTTCGTTAATGAGGGAGACCATTTTAAGTTTATTGTATGGGATCTAAAAGATAACGAAAGATTTAGATTTCTTTTTCCTTATTTTTGTCGAGGTGCATGTGCGGGATTATTATGTGTTGATTTATCTAATAAAGAGTCATTTTCAGACTTGACAAGGTGGATAACTCTTTTTAGGGAGAGTTCAGGAGTAATTCCAATAATTTTAATCGGTACTAAAGCTGATTTAGCAAAAAGAGAAGTAACGGATGAAAAAATTAATGAATTCGTCGCAAGTGAAGGAATTGAGTATGCTGGGCATACATCCATATTAGATTTGGATAATAGAATAGAAGAAGTTTTTAAAACATTAATTCAAACGTTAATTCCAAATATTCCCATAGATTATTTTCGTATTTCCAAAAAGGAAGACGATGAAGAATATAAGATTTTAGAAAGATTCTTTGATCGATGCCCTATATGCAAAAAAATAAATCACCACAGTGCAAATTTAAAGGTGATTTTTTCTAATAAGACCAACCCTAATACTATAGGTTTGAGAGAAAATTTGATTAGATTAGTTGATAATATTGATTTAATTAAATACGAATACACTAATCACATATCTGTTGGAATTCCTTGTTGCGAGTGCTATAAAGAATTGTTTGACTAGTTTATTAATAGTCCCATACATCTGAGCTCAATAAATGCTCTATGCGCGTTCTACGTGGTCTAACAAACTTAGTTCGGCTTAATTTTCGTTCTAAAAGCAGGTTTTTTTCAAGGTTTCTAGAATTTACCATGTATACTTCTATATCTCCCTTATCTAAAATAATATGGTTAAAGCTAGGACTATCATCTGCTCTAACTTTGTAAGACGTCGAAGTACCACAGTAGAGGAATGTTGTCGGTCCAATGACGTATGCGTGGGGTACGTGCCTATGTCCCATTAACACCAAATCAAGTTCAAATAATTGAGTAAATTCGAGAATTTCCCCAGCATCTCTCACGGTTGTGAATTTTTGTCCTGAGAGGGGAACTGGTATTAAGTGATGGTGAAGTGCCATTACTCTGTTTTCGAGGTTCTTATCGAAGCACCTGCCACAAAAATCTAACTGTTCGTCCCCAATCATTCCTTCACTCATATCATCTCTCGCTGAGCAAACTCCAACAATTATAGTATCCAATTCATCCAACACCAATCTGGAACGACGAGGTCCAATCATTTTCTCGAAGTAGATTAACCCAGAATTCTTCGCGTCATGGTTCCCAGGCACGATTACCATTTTGGTAATATTTCTAATTCTCTGAATATAAGGAAGAATCGCGTGAAATTGCGTAACCCTTCCTTTATGAACCAAATCCCCAGTACAAATTACCACATCTGGTTTTATGTCCCTAATGTAATTTATAACATTTTCCATATACTCAGGTACAAACTCATTACCATAATGGAAGTCAGATATATGAACAATTTCAACCAAATTTTCTCATCTCCATCTCTTAATAAACCCATTTTTCTATAAGGTGTTTTAATGCATATTAAATTTTAAACTATATTAAAGAATGTTAATTACATTTAGAAAAAGTTTTAGTATTTATCAGTCTACAAAAAAAACCGCTTTCAAAATGAGTTTAAAAGTCTAAATTATTCCCATTTTTTAAACACATACTTGTTCGTTAAAAACGTTCTGCGATTTTCTAGATTGAGATATTTTATCTAACATTATTTTATCTTTACAATCTACGCATATATTTTTAGCTTTTAACCATCTTATTTGTCCACATTCAGGACATAAAAACTCTTGATGTACCATTTTCATATTAAATTTCACCATTAAATTCTGTTGTATTTTAGGATTTTGATAATATCTAGATTAATCTGATCTATAATAATATCGAGTGATTTCTCAAGTGGAGTTTCAGTGTAATTCCTTTTGAGGTTTAAGTAATCTTCCTTTTTTTCCGTTAAATCTACTAATATTTCTTCAAACATAATTAATCTATTATCTTCTCCTTTCTCTTTAATATTATAAATTTATAATTTGTTTTAAGCTATTTCTCCATAGTATATAGACATCTATATAGTTAAAAAATATAAGTAGAAGTTAGAAAAAACGCGAGATTACTGTTTAGTCAGAAAATATATATATAAAATTAATAAAAAAACCTAATAGAGACCATGAAAAATTTAATTACTAATTAATTTCTTTTTTATATAATTAACCAGATCGTCAATACTTACTTCTTTTTCCCCGATAAACACTTGACCATAATCTTTCTTACCACCTCCTTTACCACCGTATTTAGAAGCGATTTCTTTAGCAAGGATCCCCATATCAAAATCTGATCTTTTCATTAGCTCTTTCCCTACCATTCCAATAATAGTAATACCTTTCTCATCTTCATTGATAAAAATTGTGTTAAGATCTTCAGACTTATTTAGGATTTTCATGCTTAGATTCTTAAGATCGTTTTGAGCAAGATTTTCAAAGGTTTTAAAAATCAATTTAGAGTCTTTGAATAAAAACGCGGATTTGATAAGATTTTTCATGAAATTTTCGTCAAATAAGTTTTCTACATCCTTTAATTTTGCTTTAGCTTCGTTCCATTCAATATATAATTTGTTTACCTTCAGTGGAACATTTCCTTTTTTAGCATTTAGAATTCGAGCTAATTCTGTTAAGATTTCCAAATCAAAAGTATTATCTGAATTCAGAAACATATCGTTTTCACTATATTTTCCCGTTTGTATTGCCTTATTTAAGTTCTTCCACTTATTTAATAATTCTTCAACTCTACCTACGATCTTGTTTTGAGGAATTTCTAACAATTTCTCTAGTTGGCTTAATATGAGAGAATCTTCTAGTTCAAGCTCTTGTGTGGCAGAGCCTGCTGTAAAAGTTAATCTCACTATTCCATCCTGAATTTTTTGTGATTTAATTATTTTAATTCTTCCTGCTTCAGAAGTATTGTTCAAGTGCGTACCGCCACAAGCTTCTACATCTATATTAGTAATCTCAACAATTCTAATGTTTTTTCCAGGTACTGCGCCTCCTTGATATATTCTCATCCCGTATTTCTGTTCTGCTTCAGATCGTGGAATAAAAGAAAATTTCATATCAATTGCTTTGTTAACTATCTCGTTCGCTTTATTTTCTATTTTTAGTAAATTTTCTCTCGAGATTTGTTCGTAGTGAGTAACGTCCAAATTGGAATGTTTCATAGTCTTCTTAGCTCCAGCTTGATTAATATGTGCTCCCAATACAAACCGAGCAGCAGCATTTACAATGTGAGTAGCTGTATGATGCTGAGAAAGCTGTGTGCGCCATTCTTTATCAACTTCAACTTTAACATTTTCTCCTTCCTTAAAATTTGGTTTTTCAGATAAAATGTGGATAATATAATTTCCTTGCTTGACAACATTATCGAATTTTTGTCCATTAATGGTACCAATATCATGTAGTTGTCCTCCTGAAGTAGGATAAGCAACTGATTGATCGAGTATCACATTATTACCAACAATTTTAAGAACTTTAGCTGTGTTAGTAGTCTTAGTGTAATCTACATAATAAAGAGATTTGGTTTCCAAAGCTCCATTAAAATCTACCTTAATTTCTTTTTGTATAGCGTTGACTTTTTCTCCTTTTTCGTGCCTTTCTACTACTAGACTATAGAAGTTATCGGGAATTTTTACGGTTATTCCAAATTTTTTTGCAGTTTCTTTAACCATCTCTGGATTTATTCCTCTAGAATCATAAATTTCAATCAATGTTTCGGTTGATATATCTCCCTTAGCAAGTAATTTTTCTAACATTTTGCCTGCTCTTCTTTTCGTAACATAATATTTCTCTTTTTCAACGCTTAAAATATTCTTTAGGTCGCCTAATCGTTCAGAAACTTCTGGAAATAGTTCTTTTAGTTCTTCAGCGTGCCACTTGCATACTTCAGAGATATCTATATCCCAATTGAATTGATCGATAAAACTTAAAGCACGTCTTAAAATAACTCTGAGATTATAACCACCACCAACGTTAGAGGGGAGTTTCCCATCGTTAATCGCAAACAATAAAGTTCTCGCATGATCTGCAATTGAGTAGACGGCAGCCATTGGTAAAATTCTTTGTTTCAATTCATTTACATCAACTTTGAGTTCTTTTCCTACTCGCTCCCATGCTGCATCAATGTCGTCTACTTCGTCTAGGTTTAAATAAGCAGAATATTGTGAGAATTCATTATATAAATCAAAATCTATTTCGATTTTGGTTTTTTCTCTTAATTTAGATAATACATAAGGAAAGGTAGCTTCATAGAGATTTGGAGTGCCTTGTGAAAACCATGCTACTCGCTCTTGACCTAGCCCCATATCGAGGACTTTTAGTTTTAGCTCTTGAGGTCCATCTGGTGTCTGTTCGAACATTGTATAGACTTGATTGAATAATTCTACACCTCTGCTAAAAAATTCTAGGCTACAACCAAATGAACCTCCTCCAGCCCAACTGTCCTCATGTATTGTAATTTCTTCTTTTGGCAACCCTACGCCCTCATGAATAAAAGCATGAATATCTAAAAAGAGTTCTCCTTGATTCCACTCTTCTGGTGACACAAAAACATGCTGCCCAATCATTACGAAGCCGGTGTTATGGCTTGAAGTTATTCCTACATTCTCAATGTCGTTAAATCGTAAACAAAATTGAGGTATAATTAGTTTTTTCGCGGGAGGATCCACTTCGCCGGATATAATATAAGGTTGGAAAGCCGAGATTGATGCTATTGTAAACTCAGATGTCGGATTCCATCTAGCAACGCAAGGATATCGCTTAATTGGTTTATATCCTCTTGGTTTTAGAACCTCTACAATTTTTTTCCACACTCCTATATATGTTAGCACATGGGGCAAGGGCTTTCCAACTACATGAAATCCTCCTATACAAACAGGATCTCCACACACCTTTCTTTCTTTATTTGTAGTCCAGAAATAAGCACTACAGCACTCGCAATGCTTTCTCATGTAACCTAATTTCCTTAGTTCTTGGGTTGGAAAATAATCATCGGGATTCTTTGACGCTATCGTCTTAAATATTTTTTTGAGCTCTTTCTCGTTAGTAGCGCTTTTTAATTGTGTTCTATCTTCATTGGATAACATGTTAATCAAAGGCTAAGTGTTGATGATAATCTGTCATTATTAGTTAGTACAATTAATGTCTTCCTAAAATCTTTTTCTCAAAATTAAGGACATTAAATTAGTTATGAAGTATCTCAATAGAATTTGTTAAATAATCATAAATTAAGAAAAAATTTTGTTATTGTCCAGAAATTGAATCTACATTTCTAAAGATTTCTGTGAGCTTTATTACATCCTTTTTAGGGAGTGGGGGTTTTTGCATAAATTTGATGTTATCTTTCAAATGATCAATGTTTCCTGTACCTGAAAGAATTACGTGGGTACCTGGTTCATAATGACAGAATCGGTATGCAGCATCAACCATATTTTCAGCACCGTTATCATGTATAAGAAAACCAAGAGGATCTTCCCTATTTATTGCAGACGGATTGATTTGTTTATTCTGAATCAGTTCAGTAATACACTCTTTAAGACGCTTAGGTCTACTAAGAGCAAGTCTAACAGCAAACATTATTAAAATTCCTATTTTTTTTTCCATAGTAGAGACAAAAAGTCGTTCCCTTGCTGATTGATTCAAAATATTAAACCCTACCATCATTACATCCCATATATCATCTTGTAGTGCTCTTTGCAACATATTATGATGAGGGTCCTCATTAAACCTCTCTGTAATACCTAGAAAATGTATCTTGCCTTGATCTCGGAACTCTAGGAGAAGAGGTACAATTTCTGAATAAAGATAATCGTAATCTTGCAAAATTACTCCATGAAGGTGATAAATATCAATATAATCGGTTCCAAGTTTTTCGAGACTCCTTTCAAGACTCTTTTTTACATTATCTGGCTTTATATTCCCCCAAGTTGATTTTTTAGTTGACAAAACGAGATCTTCTCTGTTGAAACTTTCAATACTCTTCCCCACTATCTTTTCAGTGCGATAAAATTCGGCCGTATCAATGAAATTGATGCCAGAATTTAACCCGTATTTAACTAATGCGATAGATTCCTCTTCAGTGTTTCCAGTAGCTTGACCGATCCGACTAAGTCCGCCACAACCTAAGCCCATAACGCTAACTTTCAATCCCGTACGTCCAAGTGTAGTATATTCCATAATTTTTCAGACATTTTTCTTATATCAATGGAAATTGAAACAATGATTTTATAGTTTAAGGTTAAATTAGCTTCACTAACCAAATAGCTTTAAAAAAAAATTTAAAGAAATAGAACTTCAATTATGATATAAATTCTTATTTTTTATATAAGTTCTAACCTAGAGGTCTAAAATTTGAAGTCGAGAATATCCATCTTTTATGAAATCGTAATCAAGAAGCTCGATCTTCTTTGGAATTATTTTCATTAGGAGTTTTCTCTTTCCCCGCACTATTTTTTGAGCTGCATCAAACTCCTTGTCCCCCTCCCTTAAAAAAATGAGTCTTTCTTTCCCGGATGCCGTGATTTGCATACCTTGTATTTTACCAGTGTCCATAGGGGTGTATATTCCAATACTGATATTTGGATTTTCTTCTATATTTTTTACCTTCCTTCCAGGAGCGGGTCCTACGTATATATTAAAATCATTGGAATTCTTATCCATGTAAAAATCCATAGGCGTTGCGCGAGGCACATTATCCAAACAAGTACATAGTACGAGAATCTTTCTATTATCTAAAAAATCTCGGATTTCTTTTTTTAAATCTTCTTCTGGCATTTTATTTCCGATCATAGATTCACCTTACCACAATTTATATTAGTTATAAGGATTTTTTTAAAAAAAGCTTAATGAAAAGTGGACTATGATTATAAGATACTCGCCTTATATAAATGTCCTTTACAAATGACCTATGTGAGAGTGTGGAAATTCAGTCCCATTTATTGCCGCTTGAACATATGGTGAGATTGGGCCTCGACCTAACGCCATAATCCTAATTTTTGATCCTAAAGCTGGATTTAACGAAGTTCCAAATTTAAGGGACGCATCCTCAGGGATTTCACTTGAAATTGTTGAAATAATCCTATCAAGTTTACTTAGCGATAATTGATGATCTCCTGAAACGGAGACAATACATTTATCAACTTTTTTAGTGTCTGGTTCTAAAAGAGGATTATGCAATGCTAGTTTCGCCTTTTTTATAAGATCAGCTTCTTCTCCTAAGGATTCTGTGATACCTATTAAACCGGAAGGATAATTTCCTTTTTTCTCAAGAACTTTTCTTACATCAGCGTAATCAATGTTAATCAAACCGCAATTATTTATTAGATTGATTATTTCTTTAATAGATCGAATTAAAACCTCATCCATTATTTTAAAACCAGCTAAAACCGGTAAGTTTTGGTTAAAGCGTAGAAGATTATTGTTTGGAATTGGTATTAACGTATCAGAATATTTCATGAGCTCTTCTAAACCTTTCCTGGCTCTTAAACTTCTTTCAGTTCCCTCAGATGAAAAAGGAACAGAGCAAAACGAAACAACAGTAGCGTTATTTTTTTTTGCTTCTCTTGCAATTATAGGAGCAGCACCAGTACCTGTGCCTCCTCCCAAACCAAATGTCAAAAATACCACATCGGCATTTAAAACTTGAGAAAGACGATCGACATCTTCTTCGGCAGCAGCAGTCCCAATATTAGGATCGTTACCTGATCCTAAGCCGCTACAGGTTTCCTTCCCAATTAATAACTTTTGGTTAGAATTTGAGTAATATAAATCGTGAGCATCTGTGTTGATATTTAAAGTTTCTACCAATTCCGTATCCATATCTTGCATTCTTGACACGGTACTGTTACCTGCTCCGCCCACTCCAATCACCATAGATTTTATTTTTAAGACTTTTAGTAAGTCCGAGAGATATGTATCGTTATCTAAATTTGAAACGTTATTAGTATTTACATTGTGTTGGGCAATTTCTTTAAACCGGGATCTAACCGATAATCTTGAATTTACGATTTCGCTAAGATCAAATTCTTCATCATCCATAAAAAGTTACCATATTGAGGAGTAATTAGTTAATAATATGTGTATTATATCCAAATAATATAAGGCAGTAATATGCATGTAATATTGAAAATCGATTCTATCAAGAATAATCTAAATCTCCACTTATTTGTGAAAACAAAAGAATAAGTATCAAAGTGCAAAAATTTAAATTATTGAATTTTCATGATTAATATGCTCTCGGGGTTAATAAAAATGGAAATTGAGATGAATAATAAAACAACTGAAACTACTTTCGGCGGTTCAGAAAGGGACGACATAATTAAAGTGAGAGCCCTAATTAGTTGCCCGTCTGGAGATTATAAGAAAAAGTTTAAAAATCGATTTCCTAGAAAAGATTTGGAATTGATGGTTGTCGCTTTCAAGATTTTTGATTTTATGACTTGCTCTAAATGTGGAGAACTTCTAAATCTCAATTTGGAATTTGAAATATAGCTAGAGTAATGAGATTTTACTTTTTTTCTGTCTCAATTATTAGTATTAGGTTTCTTCAAGTTTTAAAATAGCTATACACTAAGTTGAATCTGCCCATAAGTCCCGCCGCCTCCCGGTGTGTATTCAATTTTGTTCTCTCTTATTGCTTCTATAACAGCAGCAATCCCTTCGTCGAATTTTTTGATTTTTTCAATAGGGACTTTAATTGTAATATCAAACTCTGGTCCTAATTCGTTTATTATTTTATTATAAGCGTTTAAAACAGTAGCACTTGATGTACTTTTAATATTTTTAACAGATCGAATTATGTCAATTAACGGTACAGCATTTATATATAGCGGTCTATGGTCGGGGTGTATTGGTTCTGATGAAGTAGAAATTACTTCAATTCGTTCACTTACACCTAGTTTTATTTTAATATTTTTATTGAATTTTTCTTTACATGCGGGGCAAGTCACTTTTTCTTTTGTAATATTGTTGATATATTCCTTTTTTGCTTTGTTAGGGTTGTCTGTTAGAATTTTAATAAAATCTTCTGTAATTGTATACTGATTAAATAGAGAAGTCCCTTGTTTTTCTGTTTTTTTAAATACAATTCTCCTTCTACATTTGTGACAAAACATATTAAAATATTTACCCAACTTTGGATGAAGTCCTACGTTTAACTCAACTTTACGTTGATTTTTTCCTTCGATTGCTAAAACTAATTCTTCAAAAGAAGGATTTTCCATTTTAATTTTATTAAATTCTCTTCCTAAGGATCGAGGGTTTTCAGAATGTGCATCACTATTGCTAAGAAAAGTTATTTGGTTAAGGCAATTTAATCTGTCTGCTAAATCAGTATTAGCAGATAAACCTAACTCTAAAAACTTTACTTTCTTTACAGCATCTTGATAACACCCTTCAAGAGTCTTATATTTATTTTGGCGAAATATTGCTTTGAATGGAGTAAAAGCGTGTGCCGGTCCGACAATTGCGCCATGATCTGTTAAAATGTCAACCAGTTCAGCAGGAGATAAATTTACTCTTGGGCGCCCGCCCCACTCGTCTAACATATTTTTTGAATGGGGTTTAATCTTTTGTTGAACTTCTTTTACTGTCGAAAAATCTGGAAAAAATACTACTTCGTGAATACTTTCCTGATCCTCAAGTTCGCTCTGCAAAACAAAATAAACATCTTTATAAGAGAAAGCTCCATCGCCGTCTTTTTTCAAATTCTTTTCTAAATACTTCAGCCAATCAGGTTGTAGCACATCTCCAGTCCCAAGGATATGAAGCCCTTTTTTCTTACAAGTTTCAACCATTGTATCTAGATTTAATTTTTTAGATACTGCAATAGAATGAGGCGAGTGGATATGTAAATCAGCATTAAAAGATTCCATCAGTTAATCTTAAACTACAATCCATTAAATATCATTTGCTTTTAATTTGGATCCCAATTCAATCCAATTTTTAGCTTTCTCAGTATTTCCTAATTTCTCATGACAACGAACCGCAGATTCCCAAAAATCTACATCCGATGGATCAAGAGAAACAATTTTATCAAACTGAATTAAAGCCTCTTCGTAATTATTTTTTACATCACAGTATATTCTACCTAATTTTTTAAGAGCGTTAATATTATCTGGATCCATTTTGAGCGTGTTTTGGTAATAAATTATTGCGTTATCGAAATCGTTTAACGCACTATAACTGAATGCTAAATTTTCGCATAACACAGCATCATCTTCTTGAAGTTTTAAAGCCTCCTCATAACACTTTATCGATGCTTTAAAGTCTTCTTTAAAAGTATAAGAAAGCCCTAAATTATTCCAAGCTTCAATAAAGGAAGGGTCAATTTCTGTTGCCATTTTATAGGATTTAATCGCTAATTCGTAGTCGTTTGTTTCATAAGCAACGTCACCTAAGTCAAACCATAATTCAGCGTTATTAGGTTCAAGATCAATCGCTTTTTTGTAATATTTAATAGCTTCGTCATAGTTTTGTTTATCATAGTATATTATGGCTAGATTGTTGTAGAGAAGTTGTTCATCTGGATTTATTTTCAGTGCTTTTTTATAGCAATCTATTGCTTCGTCATACTGTTCTTTTTCTCTATAAATTAATGCGATATTATTCCAAACATCTGAGTAGCTAGGTTCGTATTCTAACGCGATTTTGTAATACTTTAATGCATTATCTTGATCCTCCAAGTCTTCATATGCAAAACCCATGTTATAATAAGCGATTGCATCCTCAGGTTCTATTTCGATTGCTTTTTGGTAACATTTTACTGCTTCTTTATATTGACGTAGCATACTATACGAGAGCCCAAGATTATTCCAGACTTCGGAAAAATAAGGGTGGATTTCTATAGCCTTTTGATACGCGTCTATTGCGGCTTCATATTCATTTTCGTCGTAGTACGCATCCGCTAAATTGATCCACGCATCAGCGTCATTAGGATCTAATTCTGCTGACTTTTTATATCTCTCAATCATTTTAAAATCAGATATTGCTTAGAAAAATAAAGTTTTATCACTATTATTTTTTTGGATTCTAAAAATATCTATTAATTACGGGTCAATAACTATCATTTTATCGCGTTTTTGGTTTGTTAACAAAATTCTAAGATGAGTTTTACTACCTTTAAATTTCACTTCTTCTAATTTTCCCTCAACAAATACAGATTCCCCTTTAGTTGCTTGCTCACAAAACCTTCCCCGGAAAGAATTTATTTCATTTAAGTTATTTAAATTAATATTATTACCAATGATTTTAGTTTCTAAAACTTTTAAACATTCAATCTTATAAGAACAAGGAGTGAAAATTGAATTAGTTGATTTAATTATTTTTGCTTTCATTTTAATCCTTCCTAGATTCTTAAATTCATAATCGTAGAAATTTCCACCCCAATCACTAGGGTTTTTGATATATCTTATAAAGAAATCAATTCCATGAAATTTTCCTTGATGTAACTTTCTTTTTTCGCTTCTCAAAAAATCCTCGAAACTTATACCAGAACCTCCTACCCTCCAATTATAATGAGTTTTATATTCGTTTAAGTTATAAGTCTTAAAATTGCTTGAGGTAAGGAGTAGTTCTTTCAATTTATCTTGAAACTCTAAACTTGTACGAGTTCCATATATTATTAGATCTATATCAGAATCATCATTGCTTAATCCTATCATGGGGGAACCAGAAATACCGATTGAATCTACTGGTATGGATCCGTCTGATGTAAATAATTCACACAAACTTAAGGAAAAGGATTCGATTTTAGATAAAATTTTCCTCATTTTTAATGTATCGTAGTATTCCCGGGGAGTATAAATTTTCTTTATGTCTTTAATTTCTACGCCTTGAAGCTCTAAATCAAGTTCATTTGAAAAAAATAGAAACTGCGGATAATCCTCTTTTAACTTACGATATCTTTCATCTAAAGAATAGATTTTTTTAAAGTTTTTCCCTTCCTTTATTCTTTCCCCATTTGGATCTGGATAGAATCTTAAAAAACAAATTTTACGATCGTGGGGGTGGTGATAACCTTTTATATCGAAAAAAAGGTGGTTTTCTTTAGTTTCAAGGTAATCCCCTTCAATTCCTTTTGGAATTTTCATAAGTCCCTTAACTTTATTAATTAATATCTGGAAGGTGTTTTTGATTTGATTTTATATTTTGGTATTTCTTTTGCTTTTTGTAATTCTCTTTCAAAATCTTTTTTTTCTGCAAGAAATCTCTCTTTATCACTTTCTAATCTTTGCCTCTCTTTTCTAATTGAAAATTTATCGTTCTCTATTTTTAATTTTTCCTTTTCCAATTTTTTAATTTCATCTTTTAAGCTTTTGAGTTTATTTTCTGAATTACGAATTTTATCTTCTAATGAATAATAAGTATCTTCAGCTTTAGGTACTTTCCTGTCTAATTCTTTTAATCTTATTTCTTGCCCCTTTTTCTTTTTTTCTAAATTTCTAACATCGTGATCTACATTCTCTTTAAATTTTCCCAATTTCTCCTTTTTCTTTTCAATATCACGAGCTTGAAGGGTTAAATCTTTTTTCTTATAACGTACTTTCTCCTTTTCATCTTTAATTCTTCTTTTCTCATCTTCAATTCGATTTTTTTCGTCTAATATGTCTCTTCTCAAACTACTAACTTCTTTGTTCAAATTGTCTCTTTCTCGCGTTAAACTCTTAGTTTCGTTTCTTAAATCCAATAGATTGTTTTCCAACTTTTCATTTGTCCTCTCTAGCGCACTCTCTCTCCGTTCCATCCCGGGTAATTTGGTTTTAATTTCTTTTATTCTTTCTTTAGCCTTTTCTTTTTCGCTTGCTATATATTTCTTCTCACTTTCTAATTCGTCTCTTAATCCATCTAATCTCTCTTGATATCGCTCTAAGTCAGCATTTTTCTGATCTAACTCCCTTTCTTTAGCAAGTAGATTATTTTTACTTTCTTTTATTTCGTTTCTCATATTGTCCAGTTCTTTTCTTAGTTGTTCGCGCTGATTTTGAAGATCCCTGACTTGAAGTTCTTCTTCTTTTCTTTTTTTTTCCAAATCTTGAATATTATCTTGATACCCCTCAACCTTATTGATAATATTCTCCCATTCAATTTTCTCTTTAGTTAACTTATTTCTTTCTTCCTTAATTTTTTTGAGTAATTTCGCATCTGGAATGTCGTCTAGTTGTTCTTCGGGTGTTTTTTCTCGAATTTGATACTTGGGAATAGGTTTATCATTCATGATAATTCTTAAACTCTTGTAAATGATTAATAATATTATATTGATTCGAATTCTA
>JAGXOB010000359.1 GCA_019894735.1 Promethearchaeota archaeon
ATAACTTCTTTTTTAATTTTTGAGAGAAGTTTTTTGGCGAGTTCGTAATCTTCTGTTGTTCCCTCCTCAGTCACATCGCCTAGGTGGATGATGTAATCAACATTTAATTTGTTTATATGCTCTATAGCTTTTGTGAAAGCTTGTTTGTTGAAGTTTTCACTTTGTCGTATGTGTGTGTCTGAAAATTGTAATATTGATATTTTTTTTGACAAAGGAACCATTCCTTTAATAGGGTTTATGTTAATTTGGGTTGATAAGAATTTTCTAAAAGAATAATTTAGAGCTTGATTGTTTTTTGTTGCTGTGTTTTTTCTAGTTCACTTTCTAGTTGGTGAACAAAAATTGTGATGAGTTTTTCTCTTCGTTTTGCAATTTTTTTTCCAGATGATGTGAGAAAATCGTTTTTAATTTTTAGTCTCCATTTTGCTTTTTTTAGGATATGTTTCCAGTCTTTGTTTTGGACTTGAGCACTAAGACCGGTTCTCAACATGCCTACAGCTCCTATCATCTCTAGACCGTCAGCATCGTATAGTACTTTGGCTTCTATGGTCTGGGGTTTTTGTCTGTTTGATGTTTTTCGGCTGTGTGTTTCTATACAGTGAACAACTCTTTGTGTTTCTTTTTCAGTTAAACCAAGTTTTCTGAGAAGTGAGTTAGCAAGTTTTGCACTGGTTGTTGTATGATATTCGGTTTTTTCATGTCCTCTCCCAACATCATGCAGATATGCAGCAATCTCTACAACCCAAAAATCCGCGTTTTCACGTTTGGCAATCTCTACTGCGTAATTTTTTACTCGCAAACAATGTTCAAATCCATGGTGTAAATCTTTTGGTGACATATTTTGACTGTATTCTTTACACTCTAAGATCACTTTCTCAAAATCAAATGGAACCATCTGGGAATCAACCATCCAATAATGTAATGTCTGTTATTCTTGATTTAAGGGTGTAGGGTTGTTTGGTTTTTGTGTTGTCAAATGACGAAACAAATAAAGAAAAGAAAACACAAAAATTTGTTTATATACCTTAAAATAGACAAATTTAAAGCGTTATTTGCCAAAATAAACAATCTTAAAGCTTTATTTCAGGAAAAAAAGAATATATCTTACTTGTTTATGCTATGCTATTAGGAGGTCATAGTGTATGATCTTTGAAGAAGAGGAAGAATGGATAGAACAAGATTGGCCAGAAGATGACTATGAAGAATAAGTCTGTCTGTGATGTTTGTTTTTTACCTT
>JAGXOB010000360.1 GCA_019894735.1 Promethearchaeota archaeon
ATTTTCCCGTGCCCGAAGGAATAACTAATGAAGATTTTGAATACTGCGCTGATTTTTTAGATACGGTTATATATGAATTTCATCCCGCGCTCATTATAGTCGCAGCGGGATTTGACATGTATTACGCAGATCCAATTGGGAACTGTTTGTTAACTAGTATAGCGTATAATCATTTTGCTGCAAAAATATTAAAAATAGCTGAAGAACTGTGTGAAGGAAGAATTTCATTCGTTTTAGAAGGGGGATATAATGTGATTGGAATGCCTTACTGCGTTGAAGCAGTACTTAAAGCTTTATTAAATGAGAAGTATGAAGCTCCATTATTTGAAAAAGACGCTTCATTATTAGGTGACTCAAATATAGAAGATTTAAAAAAAATTAAAAATATGCTTACTAAATTACTATCTCCCTATTGGGAGCATATTTAGGTTTTAGTAAAAAAAGATAAAAAAAATTATAACAAATTTACTAATTTTAAAGCATTCGATTGAACGGTAAATAAAGCGTCTCTAGGTCCGGCTTGAGGGTTAATGTAACAAATTAATGCCCCTGTTCCACCAACAGGTATAGGTGCAATAATAACATGCCCTTTTCCCGTAATATTGGTTCCGATCTTTCTTTCTTCAGTATTTTCAACCATCATATATTTAATTCCTTGAATTGTTAAACTTGTCATACCTCGTTGTCCGAGTTCTAATTTGGCACCGAGTAACTTGTTAATCGTTCCTAAATCGTTGCTAATATCCCAATTTTCAGTTTGTGTTATAAGCGTGCCAGATTTGTTGATAATTGCTACTCCAAAAATATTTTGTTCTTCAGAGAGAAGATCATCAATAATTGATTCAATTTCTGTAGACATGATACCCAAAATTAAAATAATAATTTTATTATATAACTATACAAACAATTCATATAAAAAATTAATTTTTAGCAAACAGTGAAAATTTATGGCTTTTAGAATGTGGAAAAAAGCGGTACTAATGACACTTAGAGAAAAGAAATTATTTTCTGTTTTTACACTTATTTATACCTCTTTGATTTTCATTACAAGTTTATTTTGGGAATTGGCTATCACAGGCCAAATTGGTGAAATTGCGGGATACTTTGTATTGATTTTTCTTGGAACAAGTCTGTTTTTATCATTACTTTACGCGTGGATTATTGTTTCTCGAAATAGGAGAACCTGGGCAACATTAAAATGCATTGGCTATACAAACAAAAATATCAATTCATTAA
>JAGXOB010000361.1 GCA_019894735.1 Promethearchaeota archaeon
TTCTCTTTCAGAAAATTTTTCCAGCTCTTCTTGAGATTTTACTAGTGTAACAGGGTATAAAATAGAAATTTCGAACTCAGAAAGATCACGATTGTATTTCTTTAGGTTTTCTTTGATAAGAGATATTCTTTCTGGAATATCTTTCATTTGAAAAGCAAACATAATGTTTATTCCATCTGCTTCTCTACAGGCAATATCAGTCATCCTTAATCCAGTAGTACCTAAAACAATCTGGGGATAAGGTTTTTGGACTGGTTTAGGATAATTTAATGTTCTCTTTAGATTCCAAAACTTGCCTTCAAAGCTAAATTGATCTTCTGTAAACATCTTCTTATAGATTGTGAGAGCTTCCTCAAGCTGGTCAACTCTTACAGGAGCTTTGGGAAAGGGATATCCATATTGACGATATTCTTTCTTATTCCATCCGGCTCCTAACCACATTAACATTCGACCATTGGAAATATGGTCTAGTGTTGAAATCACTTTAGCTAAATAAGCAGGATTTCTGAAAGAGTTACATAAGACGCCAAAACTTAATTTTATTGTACTTGTCTCTACAGCTAACGCGCTCATTACTGTGACTGCTTCTAACCATGGACTTTCTTTACGTTGCTGACCAATGAGGTGATCTGGGGCATGAACTGAATCAAACCCTAGCTCTTCTATTCTTAAGACATACTTTCTAATTTTTTCATAGCTTCTTGAAAGTATGAGCAAACTACCAAATTTCATAAAAGGGAAAATAATGTAATTGTATTAAATTTTAATATTTTTAAAACTAATTTGGAGAAAGACTAGCGCTTAATGAGAGGATAAATGATCTATAATCCATTGTAGCTAAAAGACAAGCTAACTATCTTTTTTCACATAGGAAGCGTAAGCACTAACATATTTAAGAGCATCATCTGGTGCAATTATGACCGCTAATCCTTCATGCTCTTTAGCATACTCTAAAGCTACATACAATATTGCCCCTGTCGAAGGTCCAACTAAGATACCATTTTTTCTCGCTAATTCAATTCCAGTTTGGTAAGCATCGTCATCATTAACATCAAAAATTTCATCTATTACTGATTTATCTAAAATGGTTGGTTTTAATTCTTCTGGAAGACCAGTTATCCTTTTCATGCCAGGTATATTATGAGTAGGGATTGATGGTTCTATTCCTATTATTTTAACTGATGGTTTTTTTTCTTTTAGATATTTTCCTATACCAGTAATAGTACCA
>JAGXOB010000362.1 GCA_019894735.1 Promethearchaeota archaeon
ATCTTGATGTTAGGTGATGAAACAGCTGGAAAAAAATCTTTAACAAACCACTACATCTCCGGTTTTGTCCCTGTAGACGTTACAGCAAAGACAGGGGTGGATTTTTATTCTAAAGAGACTAGTTATAATGAACGGAAGATTAAATTACATCTATGGGATTTTGGAGGGGAAGAACGCTTCCAATTTCTCTTTCACCAATATTGTAAAGGAGCAAATGGTGTTTTAATTCTGTATAATATTACTAATCCAAACTCACTTGAACATTTACCTGATTGGACTAACTTCATCCGAGAACATGCGGGAGATATCCCCATAATGTTGGTGGGGACTAAAGCTCATCTAGAAGAGGAAAGAGCAGTCACGAGAGAACAAGGTATTGAATTAGCTCGTATACATAACCTATCGGGATTCATAGAAGTTTCGTCAAAAACGGGGCAGAATGTTGAACACCTTTTTGAAACAATGATGAAAAAACTATTTGAAAAGTATCTACCATAAGTGTTTCCCCCCTAAACCGTTAATAAGGGTGTACCTAGATTCTAGATGGAATTAATAATTAAAAATCGTAATCAAGAGAAAATGTTCGAGCAATCCACTCTTGAAGATTTTCAGTAGGTCCTAGTTTTCCGTCAGAAATGTTACGTTTTCGATATTTTTTCATTATTTCTGAAAAATTAATGAATTCAATTAAATATCCCACTGAAATCTTTAACTCGATAACCGTTTTAAAAGATAAAGGGCTTTGGAATCCCATATGGACGTACATGGAGTCTATGAAGTCCTTAGCAATTAAAATCTTGCCTGTGAAATGAGTTTTAAGCTTCAAATTTTTGTATTTAAGATGGGATAATCCTTCTTTTCTGATTTCTGGAGTTATGCCATTGATTAGTGGAGGATTTTCCTTCAAATCTTCGACAGTTACGTTCATTTCGTGTACGATTAAACAATTCTCGGTGATTTTATAAGTTGTTATGAAACCTCGCCAATTTGCTGTATGGGGAGAAATTGGTTTTAACCCAAAATCGAGGGGTGTTGGTAATCCCTCACCTTTAAACCCCACTATAGAATACGAGCTTTTGTTATAAATTAAAGTATCTGGTATTTGTCCCGTCATTTTTATAATCAGAAAGTAATATTTTTATAAGCAAATAAAATATTATGGAAATTTGTCCGAGGACCCATAAATTGAAAATTATTAGGTTACCAAGTATCAACTGTTAATTTTGATCCTGCCGGACCCGACTGCTATTTGGGTGAGGATAAGCCATGCGAGTCGAATGGGATACCTAAATTTCCCATGGCGAACTGCTCAATAACACATGATCAACTTGCCCTATAGAGAAAAATAACCTCGGGAAACTGAGGATAATGTTTCATAGTTGAAAAGGCTTGGAAAAGTTTTTCGACCAAAGGGATAAAAAAAATGGTTTTTATCCGCTATAGGATAGGATCGTGCTCGATTATGGTCGTTGGTGAGGTAACGGCTCACCAAGCCGATAATCGATAGGGGCCGTGAGAGCGGGAGCCCCGAGATGGGTACTGAGACAGCGACCCAGGCCTTACGAGGCGCAGCAGGCGCGGAACCTCCGCAATACACGAAAGTGTGACGGGGTTACCCAAAGTGTTCAATAGAACTGTGGTAGGTGAGTAATGTCCCCTACTAGAAAGGAGAGGGCAAGGCTGGTGCCAGCCGCCGCGGTAAAACCAGCTCTTCAAGTGGTCGGGATAATTATTGGGCTTAAAGTGTCCGTAGCCGGTTTAGTAAGT
>JAGXOB010000363.1 GCA_019894735.1 Promethearchaeota archaeon
TTTTACATTTTTGTCATTTAAGTGTCTATTTTTTCATCTGTAGGGTTCAGATTTTGAGGTTTTAATTCTTGATTTTTGGCTTTAATGAAGGCTGCAAGAAATGTTAGAGACAATTGGTCATCTGCTTGTTCGAACAGTTTATATATGTTATTTGAGGCGAGGAATTGAGCAAGGTAAACTTTTGGTCGCAACTCGTAATAATTAGATAATCCTCCAACTCTTTTCTTGACTAATACTTTTTTGATGTAACCAGACTGTTCGAGACTTCTTACCCTTTTGTTGACTGTCGAATAACTAATGTCCTTAAATTCTTCGATTATAGCTATTTTCGTGAATAACTGATTTGTTGTCTGAGGTTCCTTGGATACAAGTGCCTGAATAATGGCGCGGTTAAGGCTAGATTCTCGACCCTTGAACACCGAAAGCCTAACCGTCTCACTGTTGCGCGTGGGCACTCCCTAAATCCTACCACATCTCTGGTAATAGAAAATAGAGACAACGTAGGCATTCACTTTTTTATACAAATTTTTGTACCAAAAACCCCCGAGAAAACGTTTGTGTATGCAAAAATGCCCTATAGGAAAAAACGTTGCGAGTTTGATATTTAAATAAAAACGCAATTTAATGTTAAAATTCTGGTTCGAAACCCTATTTTGGTCATGTTTTATCGGGGGGTGTTTTTGTATGCAAAAACGTTTTCCCGGGGTCCAAAATGATGACGATTTTATTGTTTTGTTGGGTTATGTCGATTTTGAGGCGCTGGTTACGGTGTGAGATTAATTTGTCTTGGAGCATTCTAGGTATTGGGATGAACATTCGTTCATACATGTAGGTGTTTTTTCCATTGAGGTAGCTTCTCTTTATTACGTAATGGTAGATTTTGATAGTTGGCTGTTCTTTTCTAGTCATCTTTTGTCACGTAGGAAGAATCATGGGAAGAAATAGTGCATAAAAGAACTGGTTATACAAACAGTAGAAGAGGAGAGACAGATAGGTGAAACTATACAAGACATAAAAACTGCTAATTTTATTTCAAATGGCTTAAGAATCGATTTTGGTTATGGCTTATTTTCACTTTCCTCTCTGTTCCTTAACTGTTCTTTTGGACTTAACTCCTAAATACAACCCAAAAAAACCCAATTCTTAGAAATGGAAAAATCAAAGTTTGGGTTTTGGATTAGAATTTGACTAGAAAAAATGGTTTACAAAAAAAGAAGA
>JAGXOB010000364.1 GCA_019894735.1 Promethearchaeota archaeon
GAATAAAGTCTGTTAAATTAAATATGACTATTTTTTTCATTCAGATTAATTTATAAGAAATTTTTTAATTAAAAAAAAGTATTAATGTGTGAGTTTCTTTCCCCTTTTGTATTAATGTGTGTGGGGGAGTGGCTTGCCGCAAAACGGACAGAATTTAAAAGTTAAATCCTTTCCGCAATATGGACAAAATTCAGATTTTTCAGATTCTTCTGCTACATCTTGAGTTTCCTTTTGAGGAGTCCCTCCTGGAATTGAAGGTAATTGTCTTGCAGTTTTAATAGTGGGTGCTTTTATTTCCTCATCATGCGCAGCCATACGCTCTTTAAAAGCTTGACGAACCATATCTTCCTCTTCTTGACGTGATTGCGTACCTTCTTCTTTAACCCAACCCTTCTGTTGTGGTCGTTTTAATTCCGTTTCTGGGACTTTTTCTAGCTCAACTTCTTTAGCTTCAGATACAGGTGCAACAACTTTCTTTTCATTTTTCCTCTCTACAGCTTGTTTGACTAACGCTTGAGTTGTTTTCATTATTTGGTGAGGATTAATATTTGGAATTGCAACAGTACGAAGTACCCATCCAACAATATAATTTTGATTGGGATATTCTCCTTCTACTTCCATTTCCTTATACACGTAAGAATCAAGTACATCTTTACCTTTCATAATTCGGGATGCCCATTTACCATTTATGAGGCCTAATTGAAGTCTGTAAGAAGTACCAGAAATTCCTAGCTGACCCGTGAGTGGGATAAAACCTTGTTCAGTCAATTTAAATCACTCTTTTCAAATTCTTTTTTATGAACTGGAATTTGTTTCTTATATTTTATTTATTATATTGCACATAAAATTTAAATTTAAATAATTTTAGGTTCGAACAAAAAAAGCATATATACAACTTATTTTATTATCTTTAAAATACTTACAAAAAAAATAACTACTTTAAGTGTTGAAGAAATGACAGTTATTATCACGAAAAAAGTATATTTTACTATTCTTGCAACATCAGTTAGATTTGCTAATCAAAAAATTCCATTTGACGATTGGTTAGAAATATACGGTGTTTTTATTGGGAAAAACAAAGGTGATGATGTAATAATCTCTAATGCATACCCTATAACACATCAAAAAAAAAATCCTGAAGATGTAATCGATAAAGTATATTGGTCGGAGGAAGATTACGTTTCATTTGCACTAATAG
>JAGXOB010000365.1 GCA_019894735.1 Promethearchaeota archaeon
ATTGAAATATTATTCTGATCTGATTCATCATAACATAGATTTTTCCATCTTTCCATAAAGATTGGTGAACATGCATTCCAGATCCATTAATACCGGCAAATGGTTTAGGCATGAATGTTGCCGTGATATCATTTTGGGCTGCAACGGTCTTACATATTATTTTAATCGTATTTGCATTATCAGCTACATCAACAGCGGGGCCATACTTAAAATCAATTTCATGTTGACCCAGTGCCACCTCATGATGAAGCACCTCGATTTCAATGCCCATTGCATCACAATATTCTGCAATTGTATAACGCATCTTTTCGTTAATGTCGTATGGATCATAGTCAAAATAACCTCGCATATCACTAGGCTTGAATGCCTTCTCTTTTGTTTCCTTATCTAAAATAAAGAATTCTAATTCTGGAGCGCAAACAAATGAGTATCCATGCTTTTCTGCTTTTTTTACAGTTTTTTGCAGAATATAGCGGGGGTCTCCCTCATATCTTGACCCATCTGGATTATATACATCACAGAAAAATCGTGCTACTTTTCTACTAGTGTTAGTCCAGGGGATTATTCGAAACGTACTAGGGTCTGGGATGGCAACTTTATCTGATTCTTCAATTGCCCCATAGCCTGTAATAGAAGAGCCATCAAAATTTTCTCCGTCTTGGAGGAAATCCTCAATCCTTTTTGAATTAATCTCAAATGACTTAATAATGCCATGCATATCCGTAAATTGAAGGTAAATAAACTTAATATATTGCTCATTTACTGTTTCAATTACTTTTTCACATAATTTCTTTCTTTTTGGATCATCCTTTTCAATCAATTTTTCTCACAAATGATTTTATCTACTTTATTTTAAAGAATTATTTATTGTCTATTTGTTATTTACTATTTTTAACTTAATTACTTAATTAAGAAAAGTAAACACTTCCATATAAATCTTCATATTTTATTAAATAATCCGATCACAAAAAAGTGATTAAGTTAGTTAATATGATCACAAAAAGTAAAATTATATTAAGAAGTTTAACTTATAATAATTTAAGATGAAGGAAGAAGAATTAGATGATACAGATAAGGAAATATTAAAAATTTTAAGTGAAGATGGGAGGCGATCTCATAGTGGGATTGCAAAAGATTTAGATATATCCGCAATAACAGTTAAAAGACATATAGATGAATTAGAAG
>JAGXOB010000366.1:0-390 GCA_019894735.1 Promethearchaeota archaeon
TTCATAAACATTGGAAGAAATTCCCCTATATTATACTTGGGGTAATCCTCAATGAAACTGCTTATAAAAATCCCATAAATTATGAGAAAAACCGTGAAAAATCCTATGATTAAACCCTTTGAAAATGGGACATTTTTTCCGTTTGATTTTCCAACATTTGACATTTTTTTTAATACTGAAGCTCGATTTTTAGTGTTATTAGATTAGTGTTATCTAACCAAAAGGTACTGTTGGTAACGCTTTTCCTGTTATATCATTGTATAAATTTGAGAATAACTGAACTGTAAAGTTTAATTCTTTTACTGTTGGTTCAATTCCTCCGTAAATGATATCCTCGATTTTCTTGATGAATGGATAGATAGACTCTGGTTTTTGATCTAACTCGTTAAC
>JAGXOB010000366.1:400-1178 GCA_019894735.1 Promethearchaeota archaeon
AACGCATGTTATAGCGTATTCCCTTATAGTTTGGTAAGCAAATCTTGGTTTCTTGAATTTTTTCGTTACAATATCGTTGTATATAAGATAAATATACGCTATTGCCTCTTTAGCTCTATTCGAGCTAACGAGTACTTTCACATTTTCTAATTTTTGGCTAATATCGATTTCAGGTTCTTGTTCTTTTTTTGATTTTTTCTTTTTTGCCATTTCCTTTACCTACTTCCTTTTTTTATATTGTTTTAATTATTAATTTTTATTGACCTTAAATTTGTTTTTACTTTCTTAATTAAAAATTAATTACAAAATTATAACCCGTTAATTGGTGATATATTGGTGAAAACAGTTCTATTGTACTGTAAAAATCTCTTTCATTAATCTGAAATGGTTTTGCATATATAATTTCTTCGACTTTTTGAATAAAAGGATATATTGTTGTTGGAGTTAAATTGAGTTGAGTTACTGATACAATAGCAAAATCACGAATGGTTTCAGTGTTTTTTCTAGTCCTTCCGTACTTGGCATTTATCAAATCCATATATATGGCATTGAATAAATATGATAATGATTCCTCTAACCGCCCTGACTCTTTTAATATTTTTAAATTCAGAATTTTATCTTCTAATGGCAAATTGACTACTTTTGACTCCTTATCACTTTTCTTGTATCTATAATAACCATATCCAGCTAAAGCAACTACTACACCTACCATGATGGGTATAAATACCATAAAGAAAGCTAGAAAGGGAATCTCACCAGGAGTTGGTGGGGGTGGTAG
>JAGXOB010000367.1:0-627 GCA_019894735.1 Promethearchaeota archaeon
GGTTCGAAGACATCATATCCGCGTGCATCTAATTTACTCATTACGTCTGCAAACTTTGGAGTCGCATCTGTGGTTAGCCGCGTTCGAGCCAATGGAACTACGCAATTAACTGTTGCATACTTCTTTAATTCCATAGCCGCAATTATAGTAAGGGCAGCGATTCCTGCTTTTGCTGCTCCATAATTACTTTGTCCCATATTTCCCAGCAGACCGGCATCAGATGCCATATTAATAATTCTCCCAAAGTTTTTCAATTCAGGCTTAACTTTACCTACTTCTCTAAAATAAGCTGCCGCATGCCTAGTCATATTAAATGCACCCTTTAGGTGCACACCCACAACATCATCCCACTCTTTTTCTGACATATTGAAAAGCATACGATCACGGAGAATACCTGCATTGTTTATAATAATATCTAATTGACCGAATTCAGCTACTGCCTGATCTATCATTGCTTTTGCTTTGTTAAAATCAGAAACAGAATCATAATTAGCTACTGCTTTGACACCTAACTTCTTAACTTCTTCTACAACCTGATCTGCAGCTTTAGTTTCCCCACCACTTCCATCAAATGCCCCACCAAGATCATTGATAACTAAATTGCAGCCCTCTTTTGCCATTAATAAA
>JAGXOB010000367.1:637-1175 GCA_019894735.1 Promethearchaeota archaeon
CTTTTCCGTCTAACATTCCCATTCTAATTTCTCACTTCCTATTTATATTTTTTATTTTGTTAAGTATAATGGATAGTAATTAATGTTCAATTTCTAAAATTTAAAAATTTAACTTTCTCTTTTTATGAATTATTAAATCATTGGATAAACTCTTTCAAAAGATTACAACCTAAATGTTTAAAACATGTTAGATGGGTTTTACAAAGACAGTCTGATGAGCCAAATCTTTCCACATAACCGTCAGAAATGCTTAAGAATTCTTGAGCGAGCATACACTCAAGTTTTTGTGTATGTGGAATTAAGAATAATTTAAATAAGGAGACGTCTTCATTCTCAAGTAGATAATCAATGTGCCAATGCTTATTCTTTTGTTTAGGAAAGCTAATATGCCTTTTAATTCTATTTTCTAAAGTGGAAGATCCAATTTTTCCCATAGCTGAGCCAATATAACAATAAATTCCTTTCTTAAAAATTAAATTTCCTAATTTACCAATCAGAATATCTATATCATCGTTTATAGATATAACAAGAATATAAC
>JAGXOB010000368.1 GCA_019894735.1 Promethearchaeota archaeon
ATTCCAATCCTAATAATTACTAACGATAGAGGAAATATTCCTAAGATATACCAAGAAATCTATGACGATTTAAAACAAACTTCAGGGATAAGCATAATTAATAATCCAAATGTTAGGTATTTATTAGTTTTCAACGCTGAAGAAGGTATTTATTCGGGGGGCTCATTAGATAAAGAAGAATTAGAAAAATCTATTCTTATTACTACGCATATCAAAGAAAGCGCTAAACTCAGAAAAATCGCGGAAATCTTTAGTTTAATGCTCCCATCATTTATGAGGAGTTAATGATTTTAGTTTTATAATTAAGATTGTTAAAACAAAGATGACAGATCAATCAAAATATGAGAAATCAGAGGAAAAAGAAGAGATTAATTTTAACATAGATGACAATATTGATAGCTCAATTTCTGAAAATAAATTTGATTGGGATTTTATACTTGATAGAGAATGGTCGAGAACAAAAAAGTAATAAGTTCAAAACAACTTGTGGAATTCTTTGGATTGGGAACAAATTTTTATAAGGAAACCTCTAAATTCTTAAAAAAGCAGGCGGAATTGGATAAAAATAGTTTTCAAAATAAGTTTCTTCGGTGGGAATCGGCGTTCAAAAAAATTTACGGTAAAGAAATCGATCAATCTCTTTTTCTCAAACATTCTTATTACGTTTCGATATTGAAATTATTAGTGTTATTAAACGCTGATACGTCTGTAAATAAACAAATTTACAACCAATTTAATTTAAATGAACTTAAATTTTTCTTCTGTCCTAGATTGGATGAAGCACTTATTTCTGAGATAAGAAAATTTCTAGGGGGCGCAAGGTTAGCTAGGCAAGACAATTTTCATGAACTATATCAACAAGTGTTTCATGTAGCGACACGACATAAAATCGGTGAATTTTATACACCGTCAAACCTTGTTGAAAAAATGATAAATGAATACGATATTCATAGTGGAGAAGTATTCAATGTTGGTTTATCAGAAGCCAATTTAACTAAACAACAATTATGTGAAACTATAAAAGAACAAATTCCTTCTTTTGAGATTTTTCACAACGATAATTTTGAGGATCCTGATAAACGAGATTATGTAGTTTCTAATTTAAAATTAGAAAAAGTTGGTTGGTCACCTAATTATACATTAGAAGATGGTATTGAGGAACTAATTAAAAC
>JAGXOB010000036.1:0-8926 GCA_019894735.1 Promethearchaeota archaeon
GAATCCGCCATCTGCAACTCACCCATTAGGACAAACGTCATATGGGCTCGATGTACTAGCATTACTAGCATACGGCGTATCAACATCGATAATTATTTCCTTTTATTCCGTTCTCATTGGAATTGTGATTGGATCGTTATTTGGTTATTTATGTAAAGTTCATAGGGTGGTAAAAGAGTTGGTAATGATATTCATGGTAATCCTTTTTGTAGTACCTTGTATTTTAATTATCCTTATACAGCAAAATATGTACGGATACGATACAGGATTAACAATAACCACCATGGCAATGTATATGATTCCTGGTGTGACTTTGGTAATAAGTAAGGGTCCCTACAGCTTTAAGTTAAGCGCAAAAAAACTTATTGCATATTTTCCGTTATTTATGGGGTTTAATATTTTGTTACTGGAAGCATTAGCTTTCCTAGGATTTTCTGATCCATTTTTAATACATTTAGGAGACAATATTAGTGTTGCAAGAACAAATTTATATATGGCTCCTTGGGCGTCCTTTTGGCCAGGCTTGGCACTTTATGTTTTAGTTATGGGATTCATTTCGCTCCACTATGGCTTGAAAGAACCAATACCAATAGCGGGAAGATCGTAAATATTTATCCCTTTTTTTTATTATTTTTTGAATTCATGAAGTACAGATCGTGAAACATACCTTTCACGATATTTTCTAAAAGCGAAGAAGTCTATTTAATTGGTTTCCTACAGCGTATAATCAAAAAATAGGGGATAATCGTACTATCAATCTCCCCGGGATATTTTTTTAAAAGATCGTCGTCGGGATATGGCTCACAAAACTCCTCTAACACAAAACCTTTATTTATCAATAAATTGAGCCAATCTGATAGAATCCGAGCAAACCGAGGTATCTTAAATTTTCTCATTTTATCGGTCATATCTTTTGGAGCTGCACCAAATATCCACTCTTCAATTTCACCATCGGATTGTTTAAAATAATCTGAAACGATAAAACCCGTTCTTTTTCCTTCATCATTTTTGACCCAACCTTGACTTGTTATCGTAAAACACGGATGGGTGATAGAAAATTGGAAGAAGCCGTTAGGTTTTAAAACCCTATAGGCTTCAGATAATGCCTTCTCAGTGTTCGAAATATCCATTAAACTCATTGTAGCCATAGCAAAATCAAAGTATTCATCTGGAAATGGAAGATTTATAGCGCTGGCAACTTGATATTTTATTCCTAACGGCTCTTGCATTTCTTTTTCTTTTGCTGAAGCAATAAACACTTCGGAGATATCAATAGCTATTAACTCTGCACCTCTTTTTGCTGCAATTCTTGTATTGTATCCCTCTCCACATCCAATATCTATACCCTTTAAATCATTAATGTCGGGTAGCATTTTAAAAAAGCAGGTGAATTTATTAAATCTCGGCATCTATCGTAGCCTAATTTGGCAAGTTTAATCCAATTTTTTGCATTTTCATTCCAATATTTTCCAACTTCTTTATCATCCATTAAAAATTGCCTCGTTTTCGCATAATTCTCTTTTACTAATCATCTTTCTTAAAAAAAAGGATAATAAATATTGAAAAGAAAAATGCGTCGCCCGGGAATCGAACCCGGGTCACCAAGTTGGCAACCTGTTTTACCCATATTGTCCTGCAACATTGGCGTATACTGACCACTATACTAGCAACGCAGCTCTTTAGAATTCTAATTTTATAATAGTTAAATAAATTAAGAATTTAAAAATTAATTATTTTTTATAGCAATCTAAATGTAAAATAATTTTCGAATTTTATTTAATTTTTAATTCAAAGGTCACTTCAGCATTAGATGTTATGCCTAATTTTCTAGCTTTTTCTCTTATGAATCTTATTCTATGATCTTTTAGACGATCTGAAATAATTAACGCCGGAATTATTGGAATAACAACTATTAAAGGAAATGGTATAAAAACAACCAATAACATAACAAACAGGGGTATGGAAAGGTCATTTGCAAGTTGGGGGATAAATAAATCCATAAATTCAATATAGGAAAGAACAACAGATACTCCAGCGTATCCTTTTAAGAGCTGTCCATACCATCTTCCAACTGATCTAATTTCAACTGGTTTTGGGGTATCCCGTGCCTTTTTTAAGTTAGAATATAAAACACCAGAATCCATAAGAAACCACGTTGTGGAAAATAAAATACTTGCCAAGCCAATCGTAAACATTAGAAGAGCAAGAAAAGTACTGAGATCGTCGATATAACTATTTGAACCTGTTCCAGCTGATATTGAGATAATCAATGGTGTGGTCAGAAGTAATGATAGATTAATTGTCATTAATGCTGCGAAGATACCTTCAGAAAAGAACTTAAATTTTGTAAAGTCCTTCTCATAAATTCCATACTCTACTCTCCTTCCAAAAATCTTTTTATGAGCATAAAGAAAAAGAGGAGCAAAGAGATATCCGCCAATTAAAACGCCGATTATTGACGAAATTGGCAGGATTAGTAGGAAAATCAATCCAACTTCAATTCCTATATCGCGTATTGGAATAAAGTATGTTAAATTTAGATGAGGGATTGATATTGAAAGAACGATGGAGAGTATTAGAATAAATATACAGTAAAATATGAAATATAAAATTGGTTTAGAATACTTTGATTTTAACATCAGGTTATCCAACCTTTTTAATCATAGTTTTTGCTAAACGATTTTAGACACTATTTGTTTTATAGAGTTACTGTTAACGAAACTCTCTAATTCTGTTAAGCTATTAGGTAATCCCTCACGGACCCCTATCTCTTTACTTTCTAAATAAGACATTGCGGTTGCCATCTTAGAAGATTTCTCTAGACTGAATCCGTTTAGTTGGGAAATTAAAAGACCGGTTAGAAAAGCATCTCCAGCACCAGTAGTGTCTTCAACGGGTCCTTGGTAAATAGAACTATTTACTATGGCTTGACCATCTGAGATTATAGATCCGTTTGGTCCATCAGTAATTGATATTAGTTTTACACCCATATCTAAAAATTTGTGAATCATAGGAATTGTGTCGGTCTCTTCTGTAAATTCTTGGGCCTCATCTTTGTTTAACGACACGACATCTGAGTTAGAGATTAGGGTTTTAGCCCATTTTGGATTATTCTTAATGATCGACATACTTGGAGCTGCAAACACTTTTCCGTTGTTTTCTAATGTAAGATTCAGTGCTTTTTCGATCGCTCTACAGCCACTTTCAGTCGTTAAGGAAGTCCAAGCAAAAGCTTTAATGTCTTTAAAAATTTCGTCTTTGACGTGTTCAGGCTTCAATAAGTTATTTGCGCCTTTGTACGCCAAAATACTTCTGTCTTTTCCCCATTCTGTTTTTAAAATCACTGAAAAAGCGGTACAATCATCATCCGTCTGAATAACATTTGAAAGATCGACTCCTCTTTTTTTCATATCTTCTAAACAAATACTTGCTGAGAAATCTTTTCCTAATACTCCAATGTATGCGCTTTTTAAGCCTAACATCGCGGAATTTGATGCAACATTAGCAGCAGAGCCTCCCGGGACAAATAACACGCCATCTACGTTCAATTTGTGGCTGTATTCGATTGCTGTATATTTTTTTACAATATCTTTATCCAATAATTCAAATCTGAGGATATCTTTCACTTGTAGCATGCAATCGAGCGTACAACTACCAATCGCGATTACTTCAGGATTCATATATAACACACTTTTAACATGAGGTAAAGAATATTATAAAAATAGAGTTTAAACTTAAAAAATTTTGCTTGCTAGGGAGAAAGAGAAACTAAAAAAAAAGGGAAACTTAATCTCTCGACTTCAGTTTATTTAATTCATCTTCCAATTCTTTTATTTTTCCATCAGGATCTATAGAAGGTAAAGCTCCGCCTACTTCGACTTGAATTTCTGCATCAATTTCACCTAATATCTCTTTAACTTGATTATCAGTGACAGCGGTATCTAAAGTCATATTATCTATTCCATCTGATGTGATCTCTTGAGTTACTTCGAAATCTTCCATATCAATACCGATTTCTGTCATTAATTCTGTAAGTTGAGGAACAGATAATTGGCTTTTTAACATTCCTAAGCTAGTGGCAATACCTTGCATAATATCTGAGATATCTTTAACTGCATTAGCTTGTTCCAGTTTAAACACCATACCTTCTAAGTTAGTTCTGAAGTGGTCAATTGCTCTTGCTTGTTTTTTAACTTGGAGATAATTCCGGGCGTGAAATTCCGATCCATCCATGTCACCAGCCTTTCTAAGTCGTACGGCTTTATCTCTAGCTTGTTTACCAGTCATCTCCATCTTAAGAACTTGCCGAGCAAGTCTTTTGTTAAAAACCTTTAACTTGATAGTTGCTGAACGAACAGTATCTTTTTTCTTGCCCCCTGCAAGCCAGTTACTCATATCTTTGAGAAATCCCATCTTAATTCATCATATTATTATTTTTTTTATATAATATAAGAAAACTCAAGATTATATAATTTTTTGTTGTAGACCAATGTTTACAATCCCTTTTTAAAAAGAAAATTTGATATTCATGGAAGAATTAATTAAGAGAATAAACATTGAACTAGCTTACCTATAAATATTAAGAATATTTTAAGATAGATAAGATAAATAATTACTTTAAAAAGGTTATCACTGTTGAGTAGTGTTGATAGTAAGCTTTACTTATATGCCGTTCAGGAGGCGCAAGCCGCTGTTGAGTTGGACGAAAAAGGGCATTATAGACAAGCTCTAAATAAGTATCAGAGAGCTGCAGAGATTCTAATACAATTCGTAAAATATAATAAAAATCCGATAATGGTAAGAAAATGTCACGATCAAATAGAGCAGTACCTAGAGCGTGCTAACGTACTTAAGGCCCATATAAGCGGTCCCAAGGTTAAAAGAGGAAGACCTTCTAGTAGGCCTAGTGAACCGAAAGATGGCGAGCCAAAAGAAGATGAGGGTCAATATTCTGCTGAAGAACAAGAAATTATAGATTCAATATCAGGGACCATATTAACAGAATCTCCTAACGTAAAATGGATTGATATCGCGGGTTTGGGAGGAAGTAAGCAAGCTTTAAGAGAAGCAATAGTGTTACCTATTATGAAACCTAACTTGTTTACTGGGGCAAGAAAACCTTGGTCCGGTATCTTATTATTTGGTCCTCCCGGGTGTGGAAAGACGCTACTAGCCCGAGCTGCTGCTACAGAATGTAAGGCTACATTTTTTAGTGTTTCTTCAGCAGATTTATTAAGTAAATGGTTAGGAGAAAGTGAGAAGTTAATTAGTTCTCTTTTTAAAGTTGCACGTATAAAGGCGCCAAGTTTAATTTTCATGGATGAGATCGATTCAGTAGCTACTAAAAGAGGTGAAGGCCACGAAGGTGGAGGTGAAAGAAGAGTAAAAACTCAACTTTTGAGCGAAATTCAAGGAATTAAATCAGGTTCTAAGAAACCTTTATTAGTTTTAGGAGCAACCAATCGACCTTGGGATATTGATACGGCTATGCTTAGCAGATTTGAGAAAAAAGTGTATGTTCCACTTCCAGATTTACCAGCGAGAAGCGGAATATTCAAGATTCACACCGCAGGCATTAATATGGCGCTAACTGAGGAAGATTTTATTGAGTTAGGAGTCAGATCGGAAGGATATTCTGGAAGAGATATCTCTAACGTATGTCGTGAAGTAATAATGATCCCAATAAGAGAGTTAGATATGGGAGGTCTTCTAGAAAATTCTGATCAAGAAGTAATTGTAAGGGATATTAATTTACCAGATTTTGTGAAAACATTGAAAAAAGTAAAACCCATGACTACGGGTTCTGCTCTACAACAATACGAACAATGGGCAAAAGAATTCGGAGAATATTAAAAACTATCTAGGATGGAGAAGATGGAGCGACAAAAAGAGAAAACCGAGGAAGAAACTAAAGAAATCGAGGAAGTTAAAGAAAAACCAGAAAGAGAATTAGATGGATTAAGGAAAGAATTAGATCGCTTAAAAGAATTAAAAAGACTGAAAGAATTAAAAGAAATTGACGAAAAATCAGAAGAACTGGTTTCGGAAGTTAGCGGTGAAGGCCTTCCAAGTGAGGAGATTGAAGCTCGATTAAATAAAATTGAAGATTTCCTCACTTCAAAACTAGGAGAGATAGATCAAAAAGCTTACGAACAAAATGCTACTCAAATTGAAATAGAACTTCGAGAGCTTGAAATAGAAATAGTAAAAGAAAGAGGAGCAGTAACTAAGGAAGTATCTACATATGAAATGATACTAAACGATTATCCTTGGCTTGAAGAAAAAAGGTATATCTTCATGTATTCTCTCCCTAATAAAAAAACAGACTTGAAAGATTATGAGTCTTGGAAACTAGAGTGGTCGAGAGTTCTTTTTGACTACGCCCGTTATGCTATTCTTCATATCTTATATCTTAGGAAGACGGAATCTGAGAAACCATTTTCCAACTTTGAGGAACGTAAAAAAGCTCTAGAAGAAATTGCTGAAGAACTAGTTAATAAGGAACAAGCTGAATGGCTTTCAAAGAGCAAAGAAAAATTGAGGGTATATTGGAAAAGTCTAGATAATTGGGCAGAAGATATCTACGAATGGGCTATGGAAATCTCTCCCTTAGAACCAATTTTAATTTTTGAAATCAGAGAATCTAATAAGGAATTTAGTAATCTTCCCAATGATGATATTGTCAAAATCTTCAAAATGTTAGAGAAAGAAAAGAGAGGGAAGATTATTACATTAGAAGACGGGCAAATATCTTTTAAGATCCAGATTGAATAATTCAATTATAAAGAAGGGAAATACCATTGCTTCCCCTTTAAAAGAGACTCTCGTAATTTTGCCATTCCAGTTTGTTCTAGTGACTTTAAAGTCTCTAGTGCGCGATCTTGAGACCAGTTTAAAGCAATACATACATCTTCAATAGAGATAAAGCCTTTTTCTTTGGCAACTCCCACAACTTTAACTTGATCGCCCGTGTACTGAACTGGAAAAAATCTAACCATAACGATGCCAGAATCGAGTTCCTGTAAATCGTCTATAATATGACTCTTTTTGAGCAGCTTTAAAGCTTTAAGTAGATCCTTTATCTCTAATATTCCTTTTAAAATACCTGTGTTAACTAGACTATACACTTTAGAAATGGGTAATAATCCAACTCCAATCTCTTCTTTTTGCATCAAAATTCTTTGATAAGCAAGCATACCCAAGTTCTCATGATCTATTTTTGAAAATTTCTTTAGGACATCGTTTTCTGTAATTTGTTCAGTAATTATTTTAGATGTGGGGATATTAAACTTTTTTTGTAAAGCTTTAACTTCCTCCTTTAACTCTGGGGTTAAAGCTAAAATGACGCCATGACTCTTAGCTAATTCGGTAAGCCTTTCTTTTGTAAAGTTTTCTGTTGAAGCCTTTGCTTCCATATCTTTAAGTTTCAGCTCCGTAGCCTTCTTCTTCATGGCTTCTCTTAAATCTATTTCATCTTCAATTTTCCGAATGCCCATTTTTCGATAACACTATTTTTTAATAACTTTATTGATTAATAATAATAAATCTTCTTAACTCTTTTTATTTTAATGAATAATGCCTAATACAAGAATTTTTAGAAAGATTAACACCGTAGAAACAAAATTAATTGAGAATACTTTTAACACGATATCTGCCGATTTATCCCTAATTTTGGAGGACTTAAAGAATTTGCTCTACATCTTAATTAATGAATCAATAACTCAAAAAGATTATCCTTCCATTTACTTAATTACAGACAAACAGCAGAAATTGTTCAATAATAGTAATATTACTAGTCGAATTTATGCCGCGGGATTATATTTTGGTTTCCTTAAAAAGGGAGATTTCTATTTTAGCATAGAAGGTGTGGCGTATTTATATAAAAAGGGTATATTTACTGGTTTCAATCGAGTGTTCCTTAATGAAAGTGGAGAAAAATCATTCCTATATGGAAATAATATCCTAAAGAGAATGGTTAGAAAAAGTCCTAACACCTTAAAAGAAAAAGACTTCTTGGTAATTTTTAATAATTTTGATGAGATCCTCGGATTAGGAATTTCACGTGTCGATAATGAAACACTTTCAGATCTTAAACCTGATGACATTTTTGCTATTAATATTAAAGATAAAGGTCAGTATTTAAGAAAAAAACAATGAAAAAAAGTAAATTCTAAATATTACTTAAACTTTTTTATCAAACAGAGATAAAAACCAATAGTATCGTGAATATGTGGATAAAGTCTCTGAGAATATTTTAAATCTGTCCTAAGCGATTTCCCGTATACTTCCGTAAGCCCATTATCACCGTAGCGATGTGGAAGTTCACAAATTCTATAATCAGGGAAGGAGTTCAGAACTTCATTTACAACAATTTCGTTTTCTTCTGGCGCAATCGAACATGTGCTATACAATAAATTTCCACCAGTATTTAACGAGTTCAAACCAGATTCAAGCAATTTTCTCTGAATATTGCTCATTTTATTAATATCTTTCAGCTGTTTACTTCTTTTTCTAGTAGGGTCCTGTCTGATAAGTCCTTCACCAGTACAAGGTGCGTCTAATAAAATTTTATCTGCTTTAATATTTATTTTATGTAAATTTGCAGCGTCATCATTTATAATAGTTGAATTAGTTATCCCCATTCTCAGAAGATTAGTTTCTAAAGCGGCTATTCTTTTAAGATTTCTTTCAATTAAAATTAAATTCCCCTTATTATTCATTATCTGAGCTAAATGTGTCGCTTTTCCGCCCGGTGCTGCACACATATCAATCACAATATCACCGGGGATTGGGTTGAGGATTAAAGAGGGTAACATTGGAGCAATACTTTGTAGATAATAATATCCTTGAAGATATTCATGAGTTGATCCCAAATTGAAAGGAGCGTATTTAACTTTGAATCCGTAAGGTATCCAATCAATGATTC
>JAGXOB010000036.1:9024-19240 GCA_019894735.1 Promethearchaeota archaeon
CCTATTTTTTAAAGTTTTGGTTTCAATTTTAATGGTATTAACCCTAATAGAAGGTACTATCGGCTTTTCATTTGCTTTTAATAGTTGTCGTGTTTGATCTTCTCCTAAGAATTTAAAATATCTCTCAATCATATAGGGAAAATAACCATACTGTTTGGCAAGATTGAGTATGGAATTATTATTTAAAGAAATTAAAAATCAACTCTATTTAATCAAAACCTTTTTTATTTATTTAATTTGTCTAATCTGTTGTAATTTCTAATAATCTTTTGCTCAGTAGACTGGCCCGTCCATTTTTAAGTTAATTCGAACTAAAAAAATTAATAGGAAGGGGGTGTATTATTATTTAGTCAATTACTGATTAATAGAAAAAAGAGTAGCACTATGATTGAAGTCGAGATTAAAGTTAGAATCTCCGATCCAAGCATGATACGAAAAAAGTTTGCAGAATTTAATGGTGTATATAAACTTTCTTTACATCATGAAGATATTTATTTTAACATGCCAAAGGGTTTAAGGGATTTTAAACAAACTGATGAAGCATTAAGATTAAGAAAATCTATTGAATTTAACAGAAATATTAGTAAGATTACTCAAAGTATCAATTATTTTATAACCTATAAAGGGAAGAAAATTGATGCAACAACCAAAACAAGAGAAGAAATCGAAGTTAAAATAAGTGAAATTGAAGATATGAAAAATCTTCTTAAATTATTAGGATTTCGAGAAGTATTTACTGTTATTAAAGAAAGGGAATTATATGATTTTACATTTAGGGATACGAGAATGGAAGCTTTAATCGATTATATTCCCATTCTAGAACAACACTTCGTTGAAGTAGAATTAATGTCAGAATCGTCTGATAATGTGGATAAGAGCAAAGATATCTTGTTTAAATTTTTAGAGCAATTTGGGATTAATAAGGAGGAATCAATTAGAAAGTCTTATTTAGAGTTAATTTCCGATAAACTTAAGGGGATATAATTTGGATTTTACAGAATTTTTTTGGCTCCAATTGTTTTCTATTTTTTCGCAATTAAATTAAAACCAATAGAATAAACGTATTTATTTAACGCTTAAAGAGCCTTAAGTTGATTTTTTCTTTAATTCGGTATAGTCTCCATCTAAGATTTGGGAGATATATCTCCGTCCTTTAATGATCCACATAATTTTATGACCTTCTCGAGCTTTTTTTCCCCATTCTGATTTTTTGTTTTTATTCTGTTCTATAAAGCGATACCCAAATAAATCAACATATTTAATTCCGCTAGAGAATTTTTTAATGGGATACTCGATCTCATCAATTTCAACATTTTTCTCCCCTTGAAATATGGCATTATAAATTTTTAAACCTTTTTCTTCTAACTTTTCCATTTTTTTGCTCCAAAATTAATTCTGTTTGTTTTCTTCCATATTACTTTCTATATAAAGAAGTTCAAGATTTTTTATTCTTTTTATCGATTCAGGCATATTTTCTATATTATTAAACCTAAGATTGAGCAATTTTAACCGCTTAAGCTTTCCAATAGTTTCTGGAATAAATTGTATGTTTTGATCTATTAAAGTTAATTCTTCGAGAAATTCTAAACTACAGAGTTCTTCAGGAAATACGCCAATTCGAGACTCTTTTGATAAATAAAGAATTTTGGTGATATGACCGTCATCGTTTACTTCATAACGAACGGCACCTTTAGGGGCAAAATTATTATCTTGTTTCATTTTCTTGCATGTTTGACCTGTTAATATTTCTAATAATCCCAGAATTTGAGCTTCTGATTTTCTAACGCCCCCACTTATATAGTTTTTAACATATTTATTTTGATTTGCAATATCTATAACCCATTTAGGTAATTTTTCTAACTTGTTGTTGCTTAAAGCTAAATGCTTTAGTGACAATAGATTCGGGCAATTTTCTGGATAAGATTTTAGGTTACAATAAGATATTTCCAAGGACTCTAACATAGTTAACCTACAAATAGAATCAGGAATCTCAGTAAGATCAATGAGAGATAATTTCACTATATATCCATTTTTTGAAAGTCTTACGCGACCCAGTCCTTTAATCCCAATTTCAGTATTTTCTCTAATTAGGGCTTGTTTAGCAGTATCTGACAATTCAAATTTGTGTATAAAGTTATGAAACTCGGTTTTAAATCTCATGTAATCCAAAAAATCGATATCAAGAACAAACTCTGAATCCTCCGAGTTTAAATTATAATGAAGTCCTATTTTTTTTAGAACTTTCTCCCGTATCTCTTTAAATCGAGAAATTTCGGATGTTTGTAGTAAATCTATTAATTTTTTAAAGAAGTAAATTGACTTTTCATTTTGAATTGCCCATAAAAGAGGCTCACTTTCCCGATTTGGGAAGGATTGGATTAAAGTTTTCGCGGCTTCAAGTCTAACAAGGGGTGATTCGTCAGAAATCAGACAATTTTCAATAACATCGAAAGTTTTATTATCGTCTAGAACAATTTTTCCTATAAATTCTAACGCTAAACATCTGATTTCTTCATTGTCGCTATTGTGAATTAACGATTCGAATAGCTTTAAGGCATCCTTCTTCTCTATTTCATTGCTGAGTACTCTGGAATAGATTTTCTCAGGTGTAAATTGATTATTCATTTTTATTTCATACTTTCTCTTACTACTTCGTGATGACACACAGTCAAAGAAATTGTTTTGGGGGCGATTAATTCGAGATTATTAAGGACCTCTACATATGAAGCTAGAATTACCAAATTTTCGTTATTGCCTTTTATTATTACATTTTCTCGAATATTGCAATTATCAGCAATAATTGCTTTTTCGATTTTGACATTATTTGAGATATACACCTCGTTATAGATTAAACAATTTGAGAGTTCGGCGTTATTTTCAATTAATACGTTATCACCAATAACTACATTCGGACCGATTTTACAATTACCTTGAATTACCACATTTTCACCGATAGTACATGGTGGATGAATTTCTGAACTTGGGTGGATATCAGCAGAATAATCAACTAAATTTTTTACATTTCCATCCAAACTTTTTATCAAATCATTCATCAAGAGAATATTTGCTTGTATTAAATCGTAGGGTTTGCCCACATCATTCCATATACCGCTAATTGGATAGTAAAAGAGCTTCTTTTCTTTAGCAACTTTAGGAAACACTTCTCTTTCAATCGATACTTTTTTATTTGGCTCAATAAATGAAAATATTTCGGGTTCTAACAAATATACTCCAGCGTTAATAGGCATAGGAACTATTTTACCATTGGGTGGTGAATATTCGTCCTTTTCTAGAAATTCTAATAATTGATGTGTTTCATTGTTTGCAATCAAAACACCAAATCTAGAAGGATCTTCAACCGTTTTACCGGCAATCGTACCGATTCCTTTATATTTTTCATGAAATTTAAGCATATCTTCCATATCATAATTTAAAACTACATCACCGTTC
The DNA here is from genome assembly GCA_019894735.1 of Promethearchaeota archaeon. The sequence continues at coordinate 12,475 of JAGXOB010000036.1, forward strand.
AACATGAAAAAGTTGTCATCTTTTAAATAAGATTCTGCTAATTTCAGAGCTCCTGCAGTTCCTTTTGGATGTTTTTCGAGGGTGTAATGAATTTTTATCCCTAGGTTCTCACCTTCTTTAAAGTATCTTTTAATAACATCGTCCATCACACTTACGGCTAACACAATTTCTTTAACTCCCGCCGATTTTAATAACAACATCTGCCGCTCGATAACTGGTTTATTGACGATCGGTATTAATGTTTTGGGTATTGTACACGTTAAAGGTCTTAGCCTTGTACCCCAACCGCCCGATAGTATTATTGCTCTAGTCATTTTTTACATTATCATTACATTTTAATGGGATTGTATACAATAATTAAAAAGTTCTTTTTTAAAAACTATTTTAATAAATATTACTTTCATCCAATTCATATACTTTGCTGTAATCTGTATTTCTAACATTTGTAAAAATCCAAATAAATATTATAAAAATAATATTTAACCCCGCACTAAAAATAAATAGGGTCGTAATACCAATCAGCTCTGCTAAGGGCCCTGATATTAACATCGCTATGGGTGAAACTAGAGTGACTATAGTAATCACGTTAGACATGACTCGTCCTTGTTTATCTGGAGGAATGACGGTTTGTAGAATCGTTAAGAACATGGTGTTAACAAAAGGAACGATAAAAGCAAAAAGAAATCCACCAATACTAATCATAACAAAATTATGTGGAGGTGCTAAAGCTAATATTAAATGACCAGCCTCACCTACCAAAATTCCAGTAAAAATGATTAAGGGTTTTTTATTCCATACCTTTTTAATGACTACAATTATTGCTCCAACAAACATTCCTGCTTGAATTGATGCAAGTACAATAGCTAGGTTTTCCACACTCCCAGAATGAGACCCTCTTACATAAGGTATCATTAATGTGTTATACGGGTTTCCTAAAAAATTTAAAATGGTTGCAACAAAGAGAAGAGTTAAAAGCCCCGGGACAATTTTTATAGCTTTAAATCCTACTTTAAATTCTCTGAAATATGAACTTTTATGTTTAGGATGAATTTTCTTTAGCAAGGGAGGTATTTCTATTAATATTAGAGGGGTTATAGCAATCAAAAAAGTAAGAATATCAACCCATAAGATTAATTCAATTGGAAATAATAATAACAAAATGCCAGCAATAATAGGTCCCATAGTATTAACTAGACCGGTAAAAAAGTAATTGATGCCATTCATTCTGCTTAAATTTTTCTTTGGTATCATTAACGGAATTATTGCATTAACAACGGGCCAGTGGAATGCTTGAAATACTCCTCTAATACTGTTAATAAAAATAAGTAACCATACTAGTCGAATATTAAAGAAAAAAAGAAATACTAAACTTAAGGTAGTGAGTGCTTGACAAAAATCAGAAATTCCTATTAAAATTTTTCTGTTCCATCTATCGGCAAATACGCCAACAAAAGGTCCAAGAATAAATTGTGGTAGAAAAGAGAAAAAAAAAGCTAGTGATACCACAGTCAAGCTTTTAGTCTCCTCGTAGATCCAATAATTTAGCACAATTTGAACTATAGATGACCCTAACAACGAAAATAATTGACCTGACCAAAAAAATATATAGCTTCTAAATGTTTGTGTCGTAGATGTTGATACCATTGTTCTCAGCAAGTATTTGGTTAAATTAGTATATCCTATGAATTCTAGTTAAAATCTTGATGGTGTTAAATGTCATTTGTTACTTTCTGTGAATAAAGAAACGCTCCAGGTTCAATTCCCTTTTTCTCTGCCATTTTATAGAATACCAATTGAAGAATTATAATTTCCATTATCGAAGCTAAGTGAGGATCTTTTATATTATGCTTGTAAGTGATAATATTCGGATTGTCGTGCAATTGCTCTACTTCATTGTCAAAATCTTGGTTCGTTATATGCAAAATTTTCCCAAAAGTCCATTTATTCACTATATTATTAATAAATGGAACATTTAACTTAAGATTTTCTTTATCTGATGATAGGATTATCAGACTTGTCGTATCCTTAAGGCATTCAATACCCCCGTGTCTAAAAGTAGATATAGAGCTTGCTTCCGAGTAGGATTTGACGATTTCTTTAAAATTTAACGCAGCCTGATGAGCTGTAGTTAGAGAAGAACCTCTCGAGAGGATTTCTAGAAAAGCAATCTTATCTCCGAAGGATGTTAGAATTTCTTTCCATAGTTTATTGATCTGTTTTTGGTCTTTCAGAATTCTTTCAATTTCAGCCAGTAAATCTTCTACTCTTTGATTTTCATCATCATTTGTAAAAAATTCACCAATTATAGTTTTCGCCATCGTATAGAGTAGAAGCAGGGTACATACATAGCTTTTTGAAGTGACTGAAACTTCTTTATCAAAATTCGTATAAATTTGTAGCTCTGTCATATAAGCCAGATAACTATCAGGGTTATTTGTCATTCCGACGGTTAATGGTTTGTCTTCAATGGGGATCGAATTTATATCCCTCAATAGTTCTCTAATTTCTCCGGATTCCCCTGATTGTGAAATAATAATAATTCCTGTATCTTTAAAGCAATTTTTTTTTATCTTAGGAAAAGTGTTAAAGAGAAATTCTCCAGCTTCTCGCATTTCGACAGCTATTCCATATTGGTTTAATATGTAATATGGTAGATAGGAACTGATGAAACTTGAGCCCATGCCAGTGAAAATAAGTTTGGTAATTCCTCCTTTTTTTATAAAGTCCCTTAATTTTAAAAATTGTGGCTTTCCCTCTCCAAGAATATAATCAAATGTATCTCTTAACGCTTGAGGTTGAGATTTAATTTCCTTAAGAAAATAATCGTTCATTTTAGTCCCCTAAAAAATCATTCATATTTAATAATAAAAAAAAATATAAGATAAAATTAATTTAATCATATCATAATTGAACTTATATTAAAGTGATAAATTTTGCCATGCATACACGGTCTTGAAAATAACAACTGCCCTATTTGCCGGATGACAAAATCAACAGTTCCACGAACCCCGATTCTTAACAAGGCAGAGAAAATAGAGAATATAAGACCAGAGAACCCTTTTTTTAAAAACCACCTTTCTAATAAAAATCAAACTGAAGATTATTTGACTAAAAGTAATAAATTACTACAACCGCATATAATAAATCCATTACCATCACCAAACCTTATTAATACAATTCCTAATTTCGAAAATAAAGAGTTAATGAAGAAATTGGATGATCTAGATATTGAAAGATGGGATAGTTATGGAATTTCAAAGAAAGTCAAACTAGAAAAGCCTAATCTAAAACTCGATAACGATTAGGATTGCTTAAATAATAATTGAGGATTAACAGAAAGGTTTATATCATTCATTTTAACATAAGAATTTAAAGTAAGTGTTTTAAAAATTATATATATAATATCAAATTATTTTTTGCTTAGATCAAGTTAAAAACTAACGAAATAAGTGTTATGCGATGGAAATTAACAAAAATTTAAAAGATAGCACTCAAGTTGCTTATATTTCTATGGAAATTGCCGTTGATTCAAATATTCCAACATATAGTGGAGGCTTAGGCGTACTATCGGGAGATACAGTTAGAGCTGCAGCAGATTTAGAGCTTCCCATGGTAGGAATATGTTTGTGTTATAGTTCCGGTTATTTTTATCAATTTTTTAATGAATTTGGAGAACAAAAAGAAAAAGAAATTGAATGGAACTTCTTTTACGAGTTTGAAAAAGTTGAGAAACCTATAAAGATAAAAATTGAAGATAAGGAAGTTTTAATTTCTGCTTGGTTATACCGAGTAATAGGACAATCAGGTCATATTCTCCCTATTTATTTATTGACTACGGATATTGAAGGAAACGAAGAATGGATGAAAAATATGACCGGGTCTCTTTACGATTCCACTTCTCGATGGAATAGAATTGTTCAAGAAATGATAATAGGGATAGGGGGTGTAAAACTATTAAAATCTTTAGGGTATAATAATATACAGACTTACCATCTCAACGAAGGTCACGGCTCATTCTCAATTGTAGAACTCTATGATATGTTCGGAGGTGATCTTGATAAAGTAAAAGAAAAGGTAGTGTTTACCACTCATACACCAGTTCCAGCGGGACACGATCGATTTAATCAAGATTTAATAGATAAAGTATTTGAAAATAGAATGCCCCCTGAAATTAGAAAAATCGCTGACGATAAAGGTAAATTCAATATGACTCATTTAGGAATGGGACTTTCCAGATACAGAAATGGAGTAGCAAAAAAGCATGGGGAAATAACAAAAATCATGTTTCCTCAATATGAAGTTGACTACATTACAAATGGCATTCATTTAAGTTCTTGGGTTAGCGAACCGTTTCGACAAATATTTGATAAAAAATGGCCTAATTGGAAATCAAATCCTCAAATTTTGCAGAACGCGATTGAGCTAGATGATTTAGATATTTTTGACGCACATATTGAAAATAAATTCAATTTAATTAGTTATCAAAAAGGTCATAGTTGGAACCTCTTAGACGAAGAATTAATTACAATAGGTTTCGCCAGACGTTTTGCAACCTATAAAAGAGCAACCTTAATATTTAAAGACATAGATAAACTAGGTAAAATTTGCAAAAATAAAATTCAATTTATATTTGCGGGAAAAGCGCACCCAAAAGATATGATGGGAAAGGATTTCATTAAAGAAATCTATGAAAAAGGCGAATATCTTTATGATAATTATGGTGTTAAGGTTGTTATGATGGAAAATTATAATATGGACCTGTCTCATATGATGGTATCTGGTTGTGATGTGTGGCTCAATACACCAGAAAGATATCGCGAAGCGAGTGGCACTAGTGGAATGAAGGCTGCTCTCAATGGTGTTTTAAATTTCAGCGTTCAAGATGGGTGGTGGCTGGAAGGATATCGTATGAATTCCATGGCGGGATGGGCAATTGGACCTAACGATTCAAATCCTGATGATGTTGGAGTTTCAAATGGTTGGGAAGTTGACGCAGAATTACTTTATGATACTTTAGAGAATAATATAATACCAACTTATTTAAATCACGACGAATGGTTGTTTAAAAGTAAAAACGCAATAGCTTTAGCTGCTTACTTTAACACTAATAGAATGATGAATGAATACGCGAAAAAAGCATATAAGCTTATAAAACAGAAGCCTTGGAAATTTACGGGCTAGTACCTTTTAGTACTTTTATAGAAATTGAGGAAATTAAGTTATTTATTACAATTAATGAGCTTAAAAGGCTTAATTTTGATATAATCGTCGATTTTTTTTTGTTTAAAATACTCTTCAAAGGATTGTCTAAGTATGTCCTCTATCGTATCTACTCCAGATATCAAACCTTCCATGTCTTTAGCTAACAAAAGCATGTAATTAGATGTTGATTCCAGATAAAAGCACCCTGGGTTGATATGGAGATCCTTGTGTGGATAAATAATTTGATTAGCGTCTTTTATGCCTTGACTTGTTGTAAATATGACTATCAAAAATTTATCTGAATATTCTACTTTTAAATAAGAATCTCTTATTCCAGAAGCAAGAAGAGTGTAATCTGTATAATCTTTGAAAATTAGTTGTAATCGAGTCAATTCTTTCCTGAATTTATTTTTATTGTGGAAAAAGCTAAAATCCTTGTCCAATTTTAATGGCTCATCGTTTAGATACGTAATTTCCTGTGGATGCGATCGAAATTCATAATCTCTGATATTTTTTGACATTGTTAACTAGTGTTCGTATTTAGTAAACTAAAAATCGTTTAAAATTAAAAGTCTAACTAAGATAAATTGTTAGGTTTTTAAAAAATTCTTGTTTATAGAATGTAAAGAATATTAAAAATAAGCTTTTTATACAAAATGAAATTAGGAACGCTTCTTTTAGCTAATAATTTGATCTTAGCACCAATGTTACAAGTAAGTACCGGCCCATTCAGGCGATTTTGTAGAATGTTTGGTGACATCGGATTAGTAAGTGTTCCAATGCTTTATACTAAAAGAGTAGAAAAAAGCCCAAACACGGTTTTAAGGGATCTCCATAAAATTGAGGAGGAAAAACCAATAAGCCTGCAACTAATAGGGTCAGATTTAAATGCCTTAAGGAGTTCAATAGATTTTCTTGAAAGTTATAAATTCGATGTATTAGATATAAACGCCGGTTGTCCTTCTAAAAGGGCTATAAAAGCGCAAGAAGGAGGGTATTTACTTAAAGATTTAGGAAAATTAAAGAATTTAATAAAAGTTGCTGTAAAATACTCGTCAAGACCAGTTTCTTTAAAAGTTAGGTTAGGATTCGATAACTTAAACGATATCGATAAACTAGTGAGCATTGTAAATGATTCGGGTATAGAATTCCTGACGGTTCATGGAAGGACGGTAAGAGACCGTTTTAACGATGGTAAACGTAACTTAGAATCAATAAAAAAAATTAAATCGTTATTAAAAATTCCCGTTATTGGTAATGGCAACATATTCAACCAAAAAATAGCTCGAGAGTTCTTAGAGTTTACAAATGTTGATGCGTTAATGATTGGAAGAGGATCGATGGGAAATCCCGAGATCTTTAACCAGATTGATCAATATCTGAAAAAAGGAGTAGAATATATTATTGAAAGTAATGCAAAGAAAATGAAAGAATACATTAAACTATATGAACGCTGTATTAACGAATATTTAGATGAGACTTTCGAGATTCCGTATTCTGTTGAAAAATATAAATTCATGGAGTTGAGAAGAAATTTAATTTGGCTAAGTAAAAATATCCAAGG
>JAGXOB010000369.1 GCA_019894735.1 Promethearchaeota archaeon
CGTCATAACTCATATGAGTGTTATCTTTTTTCCATCATCATTTAAACGCCTGAAATAAAGCATATTTGAATTAACCGTGCGAAAAAATTGGCAATTGGACGCTATTATCCGACATATACTTGGAAGAATTAAGCTAGTGGGCCGAGCCGGATTTGAACCGGCGACCTTTCGATTATCAGTCGAACGCTCCAGCCGTACTGAGCTACCGGCCCACATTTTGGGTGACACAAGTTTAGTATTATGTTGGTTTATAAGAATTGTCGTAAATCTTTTAATGCTACACCATTATTCTTTTTTGTCAGGATTGGGTTCGTAGCCTAGCACGGATTAAGGTGTCGGCCTTCGGAGCCGGAGATCGTGGGTTCAAATCCCACCGGGCCCGCCATAGATAAAACCCGCCCATTTTAAATAAGGGTTTTCAGAGCGTTGATTTCGACCCAGTTTGGACCGAAAAAGTATATGTGATCTTTGAAACATGTGATCAAAGGTAAAACGCCGCAATTTTAACGTCAACTCCCAAGGAGCCTCTAAATATCGCTCCGTTGTCAAGTGCAAAGGTACTCTTGCTATCGTTTGAAATCACTTCTTGAAGTACAAAAATTGTTATTATTCTTTAAAGTAATGAACTTGAGTGTAATAATCAAGGCACATATGGTTGGCTACACAAATATTCAGACAGGGGACTTGGTATGTACACCGAGCGCTCGCTAAACGACCATAAATGTAACCGAACCAAACCCCTTCTTTTCCATTTTTAATTATTCTAGGACCGATAGAAAAAGAAACAACGACTTACTGACTAATTTGTAGGTAATCCTTTATCATTAGGTCGTGTTCAAAAGCCAAAGGTTTAGGCAGCTCGTTTAGACTGAAGAGTTTGATTTCTTGGATTTCGCTTTCCTGAATTTTGATTTCTCCGCTGGCAGGTTTCGATATAAAGCAAGTTGGGTAATACTCGTATTCAACATCGTCCTTAACTCCCTTCTCAACATATTCGCCCACTTTACTTACAACAGTAACTTCGAGTCCTGTTTCTTCTTTAACTTCCCGAACAATCGTTTGCTCGAGGGTTTCGCCAGGTTCCATTCTGCCGCCAGGCAACGCCCAGTAGCCTTTGAAGGGTATAGTGTTGCGTTTTATTAGCAAAATCTTGTTTATTGGAAATGGTAT
>JAGXOB010000370.1 GCA_019894735.1 Promethearchaeota archaeon
CATCTTAATAGCCATCAAAATCAATCCGTTCATCCCTGAACAATATGTACACATAGTTGTATCGTATTTATGATATTTTATCCCTTCTATACCGGCTCTTTCGAAAGGTAGCGGTAATGAATTATCGTTCGTGTATAAAAAATCCCATTCGTGAGGAGAAGCAAGATCTTCTATTTTTTGACCAATAATTTCGATATCAGATAAGTCTGTCGGTCTATTTCGGTCTTTTGCTGCTTGAATTAAGTGTGGAACTCTAGATGGCTCAATCTCTAATAATTTTGCTCCAACCATATCAGCACTTAAAACATCTGATGAGGCAACTAGAATATTACTTTTATGACTTTTTCCATCCATAGCAGGTCCTCTTTCGAGGGTGTAAATCCCGTCGATTATTGTTAAAGATGGAGGTATTTTATTTGCGAGTTGAGCAACATTATAGTCAAGATTTTTTATAGGATCAGCGTTATGAAATTTCTTTCGAGATGCAGCACTAATGCAACCCTTTAAATTTTTAAGCCCCAAACTAACCATAGCTTGAGCATGCGTCTTTAGAACTGGGATATTAATGAGATAATCTGCATTAAGAGCATCAGAACTAAATTTAGTAGTAAATCCTGTGCCTAAATCAATTCTTTCGTATGGTCGTTCGAAGAGATTAATAGCCTTAACACCATATTTTTCATTGAGTGTATTATATCCAAGCTTTTCCCATGCATCTAATGCAGTTTCTTTATCATTTGGTTCTGCAGAAGTAATACCCTCCCCAATAGTTATATCCTCAATACCCTTTTCCTTGAGCAAAACTATGACATCTTCTATTACACGAGAAGTAGTAATTACACCCCATTTAGGATAAGTACAATGTCGGTTCCAATAAACTATATTTGGCTTTATAAATACCTTAGCCTTAGGGGGTAAATTATCTAATCCCTTAGCCAATTCAACAGCTTTTCTCACTGATTCGAATGGCTTTTCATATTTAACAATAGATACTAATTTACTCATTTAATCTACCTTTTTATGTTAATTTTAATATATTACTAATTTGAATATTAAATATTTTAAAAATTAATTTATTATGTGAAATAGTCAAAAGAACAGAATTTTTTATTGAGTTTTACTTTTAGTAAGAAAAAAAAGATAGTTAGAAGGTTACCCCTTTTC
>JAGXOB010000371.1 GCA_019894735.1 Promethearchaeota archaeon
AAAATGGTGTTATTAGTTGCAGGACATTTTTTTTATCCCATTGATCAAAAAGTTTTTTGGTGTTCAAGTTTTGTTCGATTTGGTTTCTTAATTCAATCCAGGTGTAAGGTTCTCCAAGTTCTGAGTTAATTAAGACAGGTTTAAATTTTATGGATTTAACCATTTTATTTCCTTCTTTTAATTCCAATAGATAACTGATGACATTTCAAATCTAGCCAGTTTTTTGACTGTTAAACTTGTAGTATTATCTATTTCGTCAAATGATATTTCCAATGGTTTAGTACTTCTATTTATCTGTTCAATTGAAAACAAGTATTTATCCAAATTATTCAGATTTTAGTTGTATTAATTATTTTTTATTGGATGATTTGTTTTTCAATAAGTTACATCTAACTAGTAAAAGTTTAGAAAATAGTTGCTTTTTAATATTAAATGCAATCATAAAAGATTTTGGAAAGGGTAAGTAACCAACTAAACACAAGCGTCTCAATTGTTAACTTGTTTTTTTGAATCTATTTAAATTAAGTAAGATGTTAGTTAGAATAATCTTTCCGGAATATGATTATTGAACCATGAGTCAGGGTTTTGATAGCGTACTTGTGGTCCTCTTTGCCAGATTAATATATAGAACTTGTTAAATTCTTCTCGTGACATTCTTCTTTTCATTTGTTAAATCTTGATCTATAGAGTAGCAAGAGTTAATGTAAGTCAGATTTATGATTAAGAAACATATCGAAAATCGATATTTCATAACCTGAACTTACCGATTTTGTACCACTTTATGTGAATCATATTCTAAAATAACCACACATTAAAATTAGATTTCCCTTACAATTCTAAACTATTACTATCCGTAATTTTATTTTATTTGTATGACACTTTTGGATTATAATTTAGCTAAAGTTTATAAGGAACTTTATTGGAGATAGTCCAAATCTGATTGAGATTTCAATTCTGTAAAGTAGTTTCCGTAAATAACCTACCTTAAAAAACCGGTGTAATAAATGAATAATAATTCAAAAAATATTTCCTTAATCACAATTTTTTCAGCTCTATATGCAACTGCAGTGATTGTTTTAGCACCAATTAGTTTTGGTGTTTACCAAATTAGATTAGCAGATGCATTGCTTCCTCTTTCGATAATCTTTGGAATACCTGGTGC
>JAGXOB010000372.1:0-746 GCA_019894735.1 Promethearchaeota archaeon
CTTGTAGGCTTCGTTTTATCAATAGATAATGTTTTGCATGATAATCAAGGAGGTATGGGCCCCATGATTGGAGGAGCAAGAGGTTCAATTCGAGGAAGAATGCTTGGGAGATTTCCAGGTTCTGCAGGTAGACGAGGTGGGGCTCGTCGGCCATTTTAAAACAAAAAAGGTTTTATATTTTTTGATTTAGTTAATGATAAATCTGTTACTTTTTTCTTTAGTCATTTATTCGTCTTAGAGGGTATATTTTTTTTTTATTCTTTTCTTCTTTCAAAAGAAAATTTTCTTTTGGAATTGGTAAGTTTTTTAAAAGCCAAATTTATTATATAAAAAGATAAAAAGATTGTTTTGTGACTTTTATTCAAAAAGTAGATTCTCAAAAACAATAACTGCGGAGAAGAACAAAAATGACAGAACTTTACGATTTATTCGTGGTATATGAGCTAGAAAACTCAGGAGAACGTGTAAAATTAGATATAAAGCAAGAAAATCTCCAGAATTCTCTGAGTCCAGAAGCTGTTATTCTTATTATACGAGAGGATTTAAGAAGAATTTTTATATGGAAGGGATCTAAATCTCCTGTCAGAAAAAGATTTATTAGTTCAAGAGTAGCACAAGAATTACAAAAAGAACTCATGGATGATGCCCGTTATCATCGATGTAAGATCGTTTCTATTGATCAAGGTGACGAACTTCAAGAATTTTTAAATGCTTTTAGGTTAGAATCAATGGAAGTCACTGAAAGA
>JAGXOB010000372.1:756-1134 GCA_019894735.1 Promethearchaeota archaeon
TACCAGATATGCGATATATTCGTAATATTGAGCGCGATCAATTAGCTGAAGCTGAAAACACAGGAGCATCGCAAAAAGGTGAAGAAGAATATTATTCTCCTGCTTTAGCGGATATTAGTAATGATGTTGTTAAATCTTCGTTTTCTGGAAGCGCTTCAGTCACTAAAGGAAAAAGGATAGCAGTTCCTTCTAGTAAAGATTCAATAATGAGATCTTCAATAGGATTATCTACGGAAGAGAAAGAGAAAATCAAGAAAAAGATTTTAGATATATCTATACCTGATGAATATACAAGACAAAATTTAATTCTAGGACATGAACTCTATGGTGCAGTTTCAAAAGTTTCAAAAGTTTTTGGAAAAGATGTTGAAGAAATAG
>JAGXOB010000373.1 GCA_019894735.1 Promethearchaeota archaeon
CGATTGCCTTTTAGAGTTTTAATAAAATACTCATTTTCTTTTGGATTATACATCAAGCCATCTCCAACAAATTCTATTATTGTGCCTATATTTTTCTCTCTTTTATATTGGATAGCTTCAATTACAATTGGTTTATTTCTATATTTAGCCATTTTTTATCCCTCCAATTCTTCTATTTCTACCTGCTTTTGCATTTTTAACTGCTGACTTAATTAATTTGTCAGCTTCTTCTTCGCAAAATTGACATGATGTACCAGTTTTTTCCCATTCTTCACTGCCTTCTTCATATCCCCAATCCAAACCATATTTATCAGCAAGAACATTCATACACCGTTCACAGGAAGTAGCTGCAATAATTATTGCCTCAGATACTGAATAATCGTCACTAGTAGCAATAGCCAAAACTAAATCTTCTGACCAACTTGAGTTTGCAGAAAAAACTTTTCTACTTCCATAACCGTACCATTTTTTAGGCCATAAATGCCATGCTGCTCTAGTCTGTGTTCCTCCGCATGCATTACATTTCCTACCATAAACATCATCAGCCCATCCGTCAGTCTTTTTTATATGTTTCTTAGGATGTTTGCATTTATCAATATCTTTTTGTTTTATAAGATACAAATACTTTGTTCTTAATACATTTGAGAATCTGGAAACTTGATAATTTGTATTAGGTGGAACAGCAAATACATTCTTGAAGTCTGGTTTTTCTACAAAATTACCGTCCTTATCCTCATACCATAAAGTTTTTAAATGTTCTTCTTTAATTTTCATATTTTTTCCTCCTTCATATTTTTCAAAACAACTTCTACTCGCGGATTATCCTTATCAACTTTCCAATTTTCCTCAAACCCTTTTATTTCCTTCCAGCCATCATTCTCTAATACTCCACTTTTTACTAATCCATCAATTATGAATTTTTTCCCAGCTGAAATATTATCTGGATCTACTCTTTTATTTTTTCTGAAATAAGTAATATTAAGTTTAACAGCTTCAAAAAACGGGATTTCCTGCTGCGTAGCAAACCAGGCAACTGTATCGTCATAAATACCTTTCATCTGGCCGTATTTTGCCCAATGAGTTTTGCTCTTATTTATTATCTCATTCATTGTCGGCAATTCACCTGGG
>JAGXOB010000374.1 GCA_019894735.1 Promethearchaeota archaeon
CTTCTATTGTGTTTAATCGAGTTTTCATAATCTCCTCGAAGCCACGCAAATATACATTTTTTTCCAATATTATTAAAGGGATCATCATAATTAGGAATATTTAGGTCTGAACAAGCATTACCCTTCCACTCATAAGAAGCACCATTCAATTCTCCATCAATTTGTAAGGTGTACTTGTAACAGTGATGTAATACGCCTCGTTCAAACCTACTTTGAAAAGCATATATGGGTCTTTTAAGAGAGGACAATATTTTAATTGCCTCTTGTTCTAATTTCTCCAAACCAGATTTCCCTTTAGCACAGATTATATTTAATTCGTCTTTGGTAACATAACCAAATATTGTTGGAATTAACTTGCTATATGTTCTAGAGTCATCATCTTCATGTTCTCTGCAAAAACCTCCAATCGTTTCGATGTCAATAATTGTGCCATTAAATTTTGAGTTAATGTTTTCGTTGTGAAAAATTAGCATAAACTAACGGCACAAGAATGTTATATAATATTTATTGTATTTTTTGAAGCGATAAAGTGTAACAGATATAATTACTTATCTTATGGAGAAAATGAAAAACATGAAAATAATGAAGGGATGAAGAAGATCTTATTTTTTACAAAAAAATTTAGTCCATGAAATATCCATTACAAACCTCGAGATTTTAATGGTTGTATCGAGCGAATTTTATAATCTACTAAATTATTGAAGAAAATAATAGCCATCCTCCCAAGATTATAACAAAACTCAAAATATTGACGATCTTTCTTAATCATTTACCTTTTTTTCAACTTACACCACGTTTTAAATCTCGTATACTCGATTCCGACTATACCTATACCCTATATTGATTTGATTATTCTATAGTACCCCTTGTATTATGCTGTGAATAATAGTATATGATCTGAATCGTGTATACTGCTCTTTTTTGTGGTTTGAATTTCATTCGTGTTATTCAGAATTGGTTGGTTGGTTGGATTAAAATTTAATTTCTTTCCGTCATTTATTTCGAAGACCGAGTATTTTCCAATGGACGATACTTTGAAGCACCTAACGAGATTATTCCTAATAGTCCCAACATAACAGGAAAAGTGCTGTCACCCAAAAAGTTCCCGCATCAGTAAAATCGCTG
>JAGXOB010000375.1 GCA_019894735.1 Promethearchaeota archaeon
CTGATACGGAATCTTGTTCTGCTTCGCCGAATCAATAAGCAACCTTAGCACCTTAGGATGAGCAATCAAACCCGCATCCGCCACAGTCAACACAGGTCCATCCCCCATATTCGCGGGCGCCTCGCCCTCTACAACACCGGGAGTGTCACCCGACACAGTCGCATCCAAAGCAATAGCCAAGTCAGGTTCTATCTGAAAGGCGGCGATTGTGGCTCCCCTAAGACCCACCTCCTCCTGAATTGTTCCCACAGCGTAAACGTTACAGCCAACATTCTGCAGTTTCTTCATGGTTTCAACCATTACTGCACATCCTACACGGTCATCGAAAGCCTTCCCCAAAACAACATCTTTGCTTAATTGAGCAAATTTTGTGTCAAAACTCACAACGTCTCCTACCTGGACGCCCATCTTTTCTGCTTCTTCTTTGTCTCTGGCTCCAATGTCAATGAAGAGTTTATCCGCCTCAATGACCTTCTTTTTTTCTGCCTCATTCTGTATGTGCACAGGCTTGGAGCCAACAACCCCTGCTAAGGGACCCTTATCGGTGTGGACGACGACTTTCTGCGCCAAAAGGATACGATCATCGATTCCCCCAATCTTCGTGAACTGAAGGAAACCTTTTTTCTTGACGTTTTTTATCATGAGCCCAACTTCGTCCATGTGGGCTGCAATCATGACTATCGGCGCATCCTTCTTTCCCTTCTTGAATGCAATCAGGTTTCCAAGCTTGTCTTCCCTGACTTCGTCAACGTAGGGCTTCAGATACTCTTTCATCAGGTTTCGAACGTCATCTTCTCTTCCTGTTACTCCATTAGCGTTCGAAAGTTTCTCCAGAACCTCAACCAAATTCAAAGCAATTCCCCACAACAAGAACATCATACGCATTATATCAAAATAACGTATTCGGAGAACCCTGCTGCCAGTCATTCTAAAAATAAACTCTATAAGTGAGTAACTGTGTTCTTAAGAAGAAATGACTGACGACAAAACGGACAAGGGCTCATCTGTTTTTCCCATGTTCATGATGGGTGGCCTATTCATCGTAATCCACCTTCTCTCATTACTGATAACACAGCCCTTTGAAGCCACAGGCATGGACGTTTTTGACAACCCCAACGATC
>JAGXOB010000376.1 GCA_019894735.1 Promethearchaeota archaeon
GGATAGGACTTCCCCAACTAGTAATTAGGACTCTTATTAAAGCAAAAAAGCTTGCTCTAAAATCAAGTATTAAATACCATCAAACAATCGAGGGTAAATGTGCTTTGAGCTTCTTACTAGGGTTCTATGATGGAGATGGCACTCTTTTGAAGGGAAAACATGCAAGAATATCTAATTCCAATAAAATATTTTTGGATGAAGTTAAAATTGTATTTAGATTACATAATAGAGTCAGAGTAACTCTTAATCCAGAGAAAAGTTTAGTAACAGAAATATTCTATATGACACATTATAGTCTAAATATTGATATTGAAACATTTAGGTTGATGTTGGATGCCTTTAAGGGAAGCATGGAAAGAAAACGGCCAATGAAATCTTAATCCAATCTCTAACTCATTTAAATTTACTCCTACCGAAATAGAAGATTTCTTAAACAATCCCAGATTTGATTTAATTGTAAACTAAATATGGGCTATTAGCGCAGTTAGGTAGCGCATCCGGCTCTTATTGAGCGCTAACGCACTCGCGTGTTGAGACACCGGCAGGTCGGGGGTTCAATGGCAAAGTTTGAATCTCTCAAACGGTTGGAAATCCCTCATAGCCCGTATTTATCCCACTCATTTTCTATTCTCTTTATCTTCCTGTTTTCGACTTTCACACTGGAATAGTTTTGAAATGGTTATTGGTACTATAGTTGTCATGCTTGATAATATTCTTATAAGGAAAAACTATTGACAAAAACTTAAGTATTTATTTAACCTAAAATAAAATAACAAATGGGGCAATAATGTGAACGAAACAGTATTAAAGATAGAAAATCTAAATAAGAAGTTTAAACATTTTGTTGCTGTCAATAACGTAAATCTTGAGGTTAACAAAGGTGAAACCGTGGGATTTATTGGTCCAAATGGAGCGGGTAAAACAACAACTATAAAATTAATCGCTAAAATTTTACAACCCTCTTCAGGGAATATCTTAATAAAAACAAAGGGAGGAGATTTACGGGATATAAGAACAAATTCACAAGATCTCATCTCAATGGGTTTTTTAATCGACATTCCTGTGTTTTACGATTCAACTCCGTACGTTTTATTGAAACATTACCTTCAACTTCACAAG
>JAGXOB010000377.1 GCA_019894735.1 Promethearchaeota archaeon
GATAACCCTGTATAGTCTCTGATCACTGAATCAAATGTTGGTGTTTGTCCCCATAGAATCATCAGAGGTTTTGTTATTGGCATGATTAGTTGGCCTTGGTTATTATTTAGATTGTCTTGGGGTTCTTGTATTGAACCAAGTTCTTTCCAAATAATTCTTAATTCTTTTTCAGGTATCGTGTCAAAATCCTTAAGGCTGAAATGTCTTATTCGATTATATGATTCGGATATTCTAGTAAGAGATTGGGAAAGTCTTTTGAAACTGGCTTCAAAACTGTATGGTCTGTTCCAATCCCATTTTTTTAATATGTTTCCAAGTTTTGAGAGTGTTCTTTCTATGTTTTCTTTATCAAGAATGTGATTGGTTTCATCCTCAATTTTTAATTTATAAAACCAAAAGTTACTAAATGTATGTGGCTTTTCTTTATTCTCGACTCTTTCAAAAAGTCGCCACCTTTTTTCAAATTCTATGATGTCAATCAATTGCAGTCAGCTGATAATTATGTGCAAATTGTCCTTTAAATTATTTTAAACCCCGAAGGACCATTCTTGTACCTTAATCCATTGCTGCTGTTTATTTAGTGACTAATTAGTTCAATATCTTTTGAATATTATATTTTGTATAGAAATCAGTTGACTGTTTGAACTTACTGAAGATTATGAAGTTACCTGCAATCAATGTGGATCTCCAACCTGAAGAATATGCAATCAATAGTTTAATGTTCATTGTGCCTCGAACTTTGGGAGTTAGGAATAGACCTCAGTCACATTTATTATCTCTGAGATTTTGAAACCCGGACAAGTGGAGACATCACCCGACGAAATCCCGCAATTCCCCCTTTTGTCAAAGAACCAAGGATTAAAGTTTAATCTTTTTTCCCTTTTCTTTTTTTGTTTTCTTATTTTTTGCTAATTGAAGTTTAATCTTTATTTCTGGCAGCGGGTGCATGACATAATTTAGCTAGTGGGTTATTTTTGGGAATGTAAATAGGTCATCGTTAAATATTGAAAGCATACCTGTGGAGATGTATAGTTGAATAAACAAATATTGTTAAGAGGAAATGGAGATTTCACCAAAGAGCAGTTTGAGCAGGTTTTAAAAGCTGATGATGAAAAGCA
>JAGXOB010000378.1 GCA_019894735.1 Promethearchaeota archaeon
CCTCGTGCCAGCAACAACCTGCGCTTCGGAACTTCAGCGGGGCAACTTTCGCGCTACGGGCGATATTGGCTTGCCATCCGAAGCCCGAAGGGAAACCTTATGTCCACCCCTCCTTCGCTCCTCCGGAGCTACGGAGGCCATCCTTCGCCCTCCGGGCGTAGGATGGTGGAGGTGAACGGGATCGAACCGATGACCTCCTGGTTGCAAACCAGGCGCTCTCCCAACTGAGCTACACCCCCAAGAAAAAAACGATATCGTATCGGCCACGGGACGTTCTTCCCCACCTTGCGATGCCCCTGGCCCACCCTGGTTTCACGTGGTGGGCCTAGGTAGGATTGAACTACCGACCTCACGCTTATCAGGCGTGCGCTCTAGCCAGCTGAGCTATAGGCCCGAAACTCCGGATCGCTGAAAACTGAACAGGGAAGGAGGTGCTATCGGAAATCCGTGCATATGCACCGCGCCGCAACGCATGTGCATATGTACTCCTTAGAAAGGAGGTGATCCAGCCGCAGGTTCCCCTACGGCTACCTTGTTACGACTTCACCCCAATCACTAACCATACCTTAGACGCCTACCTCCCCGAAGGGTTAGCCCGGCGGCTTCTGGTACAGCCAGCTTTCGTGGTGTGACGGGCGGTGTGTACAAGGCCCGGGAACGTATTCACCGCAGCCTGCTGATCTGCGATTACTAGCGATTCCGACTTCATGAAGTCGAGTTGCAGACTCCAATCCGAACTGGGACCGGGTTTTTGGGATTCGCTCCCCCTCGCGGGATTGCAGCCCTTTGTCCCGGCCATTGTAGCACGTGTGTAGCCCTGGGCATAAAGGCCATGAGGACTTGACGTCATCCCCACCTTCCTCCGGCTTAACACCGGCAGTCTCCTTAGAGTGCCCAACTTAATGATGGCAACTAAGGACAGGGGTTGCGCTCGTTGCGGGACTTAACCCAACATCTCACGACACGAGCTGACGACAGCCATGCAGCACCTGTCACTCTGTTCCGACAGAGTCGGAAAAATTCCGTTTCCGGAACGGTCAGAGGATGTCAAACCCAGGTAAGGTTCTTCGCGTTGCGTCGAATTAAACCACATGCTCCACCG
>JAGXOB010000037.1 GCA_019894735.1 Promethearchaeota archaeon
CTTTCAAGTTGTCGATGGGTTTAAAGATAATATCATCTGCTCTTGTGTTCGTTAACACATCAAATTTTTCCTTTTCGGAAAAAGCAGCAGAGATTAGAATAACTGGAATTGAATCGTACTGAGAGTTTGATTTTAGCATTAGACATAGTTTATCTCCGTTTACATTGCTCGTCTTCAAATTAATGTCAAGTAAGATTGCTCTAGGTGTTAATGTCTTTAAAAGATGTAAAGCTTCGTCGGATGTTTCCACCGATTTAATATCTACGCCCTTTGCTTTAAAAAAGTGATCAACTGTCTTTCTCTCTAATTCGTTATCTTCAATATATAATATATCAATCTTTCTAACAAATCTTACTATATTTGGCTCCTCGAAATGACGCTTTACAACAATTTCTAACTCTTCTAAAGCACTTATTGCGTTCTGAATACCCCCCGACAGTTTTCCTTCTTCTTCGGTATAATTGTTTAGCATTAGGAGTGATACCTTAAGAGGGGAAAGTTTTTGCTTGAGTTCTTCGTGAAAATTATTCCCAATTTCGTATTCTTTTATTGCCCTCCTAATTAGGGAATCAAGCTCGGTTTCATCGAAATTTTGGGGATCCTTGCACGATGTTTTTTCGAAGATAGCGTTTATGTAGTCTATACTATAATTCACGAGGTTTCTGATAATTTTTGCCTGGTTTTTAATTTCGTATTCATCCATGAATTCCTGTAATTTGGAATCCAGTTTTGAATCTACATAAGTATACCATTTGATGTCCTTTTTTAACTTAGCATTTTTTATGCTTTCATAATTATTAGTCATTAATAATCACCTATCTTTTTTTGCAAACGGAATTAGAATTATAAAATTGCTACCTTTTGTAGTATCTCCCCCTATACGGTTTTCTACCCTAATTTCTCCACCGTATAAGTCGATTAATTTTGCGACTAATGAAAGCCCGATTCCCATACCATTAGAGTTTCTCCGTTTTAAATGAACCTCCTGGAATATTGAGTTTTTTCTGTCGTCTTTGATGCCTATGCCATTGTCTTTGAACTCTATCTTTACAAAATTTCCGGAATTGATGTCAATTTTAGATACTATAATTTCTATCTGAGCAACTTTTTGTTTATTGTACTTAATAGCATTTATAATTATATTTTCGAACACTTCGCTTAGTAGCTCGTTTGCCAGGGAGTAAAGGTTTTCAAAATCTGAAACAAACTTAACTTTGATCTCCCTATTAGGAAAACTCAGTAGAGTAAAATTGACCGCATCCCGTAACTCAAAAAACACTTCCACAGGCTCTAAAACTATTTCAAAGTTTTCCAAATCTGCGAGGTTTCTAACATTTCGAATTAGTTTTTTACCTCGAAGTAATTGTTGCGAGATTAACTGGAAATATTCCTGAAAATCTTCCTTTTTTATCTCTTCTTTTAACAGCGATCCACAGAGTTCTATAGAATTACTGATTATCTGAAATAAATTTGAAATGTCGTGAATGAATAATCCTTCAAGGCACTTTGTTTTGTTATAAGCGTCCTGATACACATTCTCTACATCTTGCACAATTTTTCAACTTCACATTCTAATTTGTTTGTTAATTTAAAATAGAATAATACTACATTTATAGTTCTTGTTGCGGAACTTTATATGAAGTTCGAATGTTTTCGTAAGTAGGGAATAATTTAAAAAGTAGAAATCCGTATATATATTATAAAAACCAATTTATTAGAGTAAATTTACATGAAATATGGCTTTAGTAAACTACCCTCCTGAAGATTTCTACAAGAATGTTAAGTTTGGAAGGAAGAATTTCGAACATATTATTCTTTGGATGCTCGTCAATAATGAGAATTGTGAATGGTCTGACTTTACAAAAGAACCACTTAATATTTCTGAATCTACGCTTTCTACAAAATTAAATATTTTAAAAAGTAAAAGTTTCATCGAAAAATACGCTCGAGGTCACTATAAAATAACATCTGAAGGTCATAAAAGATTTCACGAGATTTCTAGTACTCATGGTGAAAGAAAAAAATTAAATTACCCTCCTAGTGTTATAACAAGTCGACGTATTTACGAAGATTGGATACTTTGGATGGTTTACAACAATGAAATGTGCAAGTGGTCAAATTTTCTTGAACCACCTTTAGCGATTAATCAATCTTCTTTATCAAAAAAAATAAATATACTTCTAAATAAAGAAGTCTTAGTAAGAGAGAATAAAGAATATAGAATTACCAATGCGGGCAAAATAAAATACTCTAAAATGCTAAAAAACTACGATTTAGATAGGCAATCAATTTTAGAAGAGGAAAGTAAAAGGATTGACGAGATTACAAGAAAAACAATAAGATTTTTTGACGAGTATAGTGTCGAGGACGAGAATATCCAATTTAGGTATCTCGAAACCATTTTGGAACTCGATTACGATAGAGTTAAATCCATGCTGACAGATGAAACTGATTTTGAGAAAATTGTATTATATATAATCCTCAATCATCCCGATCAATATCCAAATTATATCTCACTTAAAGAGTTTGCGAGTAGATATGGGATTAAGCAATCAAAATTAGAGTATTATGTTGATGAGATTGTCGAGAATCATATTTACCCTCTCAAATTTTTTACTTTAAAACTTTCAACAGAGACGAAATATTATTTTCAAGAATACGGGAAAGTCGAATCAATGTTGCGGACTATTACTGAAAACCATATTACGAAATTCACTTATCTAAATAGATTATTTTCAAGAACTTTCGACGCATTCACTATCGAAAAAGCAGTTTTAGAAGATATTTGTGGTTATTTGTTCAACGACGCACTACGAGAATCCCTAAGATATTTCTTACCTAGTTATATTAATTACCTTGCCTACAAATTTGAAACAAAAATTGAATTAAAAGAAACGTACGACAAATTAGATGCGATTATTTGGCAAAACATGATTGATATTTTTCGATCGAGAAGTCCTGAGGATCTCGAATATCAATTTATGGGACAAAACGAAGTAAATTATCAAGTAGATACGGTGTTACTAGAATTACTTAAGCCGTACTACCTAGAGAAATTAGAGCCAACAAATAACGAATGTCAAAATTTTATCGACAATAAAGAATATCATAAAGCTCTAGAGGGCATAGAAACTATCTTAGAGTCACATAAAGATGATAGAGTTTTAATAATCGTTAAAATTATCATTTTATGTTATCTGAGCAGATACAATGATGCGCTAGAATTGTTAAACGATGAATTAACTAAATCGAGTAAAAAAGATTTAATTACTATTCTATTTTATTTCCTTACAGCGTTTTCAAGCCTCACTATCGGAGATTTCAAACGAGCATTAGAGCTAGGAAATGAAATCGTATTGAGAAATCCGGAACACGCTATGTCTCATGCAACTAGAGGCTTAGTACTTGCTTACAATTACATATACAAATTTGATAGCGAAAAAGCAAAACAAGATTATGGATTAAACGATCTTGACAAAGCCATTACCATGAATTCTTTTAAACCTAATCTTGCATTATTGTATATGTTAAAAAGCCGGGTATTACTTGAATCAAATAATTTTGAAGAATCAATTGAGCTAACAAATAAAGCGATTAGTATCGTACCAACGAAGGTCGACTTATACCTTTCCAAGACAAGAATCTTAATGTATTTCAACGAATATCCCGAATTATTGGATTTACTTGATGAAATGCTAGAAAAATTTCCCAAAAATGAAAAAGATCTAAAAATGAAAAAAGCGTCTGTATATAAACTACTTGGGGATCTGGAATCAGGTTTCAAAGTTATCGACGAATTACTCGAAAGAAATCCCAGAGACAAAGAGTTACGTAGCTTTAAAGCTTATTGGTATCAATATATGGACAAAAAAGAAGAAGCTTTGAGGCTTCTTGAGGAACTCATTGAGCTTGAGCGTGATAACGGAGAATATTACGATTCATACGGTGAAATTTTAATGAATTATGAAGAATACGAGAAAGCAATTAAACAATTTCAAAAAGCAATTGAGTTGAGTAGCAGTGGATGGTTTATTTATCAGACATATATTAAACTGGGTATCTGCTTTAAAGAACTCGGAAAGTTCGAACTCGCAATCAATTATTTAAAGAAGGGTAAAGAGTATACAAACAAATGTTTCTGTGATTTTGACCTAAAAAAGAAGTGGTTAATCATCGCAGATATTTTCCTCACAGACATTGAAAACGCCTAATTCTAAAGTTTTATATACAGAAACATCTAATAATACTAGAACGTAAAAAGAATTTTGAGTTGTGAATTTTAGGTTGGAAGGGGAATCTGCAACGAAAAAAATAAAGATTAAAGTTACTATTATAGGAGACGGGGCTGTTGGGAAAACTTCCTTAATTCAAAAATTCACTAAAGGAATATTTCAAACTGATTATATCAAAACGATAGGAGCACAACTTACTAACTACGAAACGGAAATTGATGGATATAGAATTGAATTAATATTTTGGGATATTGCCGGACAAGATGATTTTCATTTCCTTCGTCCTTCTTTTTATAGAGGAAGTAAAGCAGCAATTATCGTGTATAGTTTAGAAGAAAATGATTTGGGTCGACGGAGTTTTGATCATATAACAACATGGTATAATGATGTCAAACAATTTTGCGGAGATATCCCAGTAGTCTTATTTGTAAATAAAGTTGACTTGGTGAATGAAGAGAGCTTAAATAGAGAAAAGATTCAAAATCTTGTAAAGGAACTTAACTTGTTAGACTATTATCTCACCTCGGCAAAAACAGGACAGGGGCTGGACCAAGCTTATAATGCTCTAATAAAAAAGATCCCAAGATAGCAAAAATTTTCCTTCTTTCTAGAGTGTTTTAAACTAATCTTACCAAGTTTTGTAAGCAACCTCCATATTTCTCACCGGTAAAAATAAGATTTTACCGGTAAGTTTCAGTATAACCTTTAAATTCAATATTCAACAACAATGATTTAATCATTATCAAAGAAACAAATATAGTTGATAATGAAATTTGAGAGAAAAAAAGAAGGCGAATGAAAATGTCTAAAAAAGTAATTAAAATGAGCTTACTACTAGTAGCATTGTCACTAGCTATCATCATTCCTGTATTCGCATTATCTGTAAGCGCGAAGAAAGAAGGATATACTAGCGGTCCTGTGTACATCAACGATGCGTATTCTTGGGCTTCTTGGGAATATTGGAGCTCACAACCGTGGTTGGAGGGTTCTGGTACCGAAGAAGATCCCTACATGATTAAGGATTTTGTCATTGATGTAACTGGATCTCAATTTGCTATGATGATTCAAGATTCAAACGCGCATTTCAAAATAATGAAATGTAAGTTTAGTAATGGCGGTATAGAAGGAGAAAGAACTGCAGGACTAATATTAGTTAACGTTGAAAATGGTGTAATCTTCAAGAACACCTTTACTAATAACGATGGAGCAGGAATCGCTGTAAGTGGTTGTCTAAACATCAGGATTCAAAAGAATTTTTGTAGCGAAAATGGCATAGGAATTTATATTGAATGGGGTATGTATACTTCTATTAAACAAAACGATTGCAGTAATAACCTTGATTCGGGGATCGTTATAGCATCAGCCCACAAAAATATAATAGAGAAGAACGAATGCAATGGAAACGTTGGAGCTGGTATTGCCTTAATAAATATAGGTGAACTAGATCATTCCCCAAAAGATAACATCATTTACGCTAATAATTTTGAAGAGAATAACGCTGGGATTTATTCAGATGATGCAGATATAAACGATGTCTTAAGAAATACGGTCGCGGGAAACTTCTATGGAATCTTGTTTGGTTCTGGATCAGAAGGAAATCTTGTGTACCACAATAATTTTATAGATAACGCTGTCCAATTAGTTGATTTTCAACCGTGGGCAAACAATTGGCATCATCCTTACATGTTTGAAGGAAATTTCTGGTCAAATTATCTAGGATTAGATGAGAACGAAGACGGTATTGGAGACGCTCCACATGGAAATGATGGGTATCCGATCATGGAAGAAAATAGTTGGGAAATTTTAAGTTCTATTGAGGAGGAAATTTCAAATCCTCAATTACCTAATAGCTTGGGAGGAGATCGCATGGTAAATCCGAATGAAACGAGCTATATCCGTGCTGGTGTCTTACAATTGTTTTCAGAAAGAATGAATGGCGAAGCATATCCTCCCTACGAGGTTAGGATCAATGGAGCACTAATTCTTAATTCTGTATGGATTTTTCAAGAGGAAACTGCTTCTGATGAACCGGGCTTGATGCAATTATTTTATGTAAAATTTCCTCCGTATTATCTAAATGAGGTAATGGGACTTACTCCTGGATACTACGAATATTACATAGAAATAAGTTGGTACAATTCTGTAGAACTGATTGTTATTGGCTTTACTACTGGTTTTACATTACTTTAATAAAGGTCTTTACGACCTATTTTTTTTATTTTTGAAAGCAATAGAAAAGTCTTATCTCAAGTTATATCTATGGAAATATGATTTTTTTTAACCTAATTCACACAAAAAAGTATAAAAACCTAGTTTACTTAGAAATAGTTTATGAGACTTACAATATTAAAAAAGGAAATTATTCGCGATTTTGGAACTGATAGAGAATTAACTAAATTCCAAAAAGTTATGTTGTCAGGTTTGGTTTCGATATTCAATATAGAGTATAGTATGGGCGAGAAATTTCACGAATACATGGAAAAGTATCAGCCTGATATTGATGCGCTAATGAATGACTTTGACCAAGGAAGTAAGAACGAATATAACCAATTTTTTAGTGATCTTAAATACATGAAAAACCATAATGTAGTTGAAACTATAAAATATTTATTAAAAAATAAAGAGAAAATTCTATCTTTTATAGATACATCTGAAACCTTGAAAAAACAGTATTATTTACCGGTTGAAGTTCCTGGGGATGTTTCTGTTTTTAAGCATAAGCACGGATTGAAATATATCCCGCTTAGCGTTTTAAATAGTTTGAAAAATAAGGATTTTCTCGATTGTGGTGCGTACTACGGAGATTCAGCCCTAATGTTCGCACGGGATTATCACCCGAATAGAATTTATTCCTTTGAACCAGATCCCGAAAATCATGGAGCTTTATTAGAAACCATACAACAGTATAACTTTAAGAATGTGATCCCTATTAAGAAGTGCATAGGAGAAAAATGTGGCGAAGTTAACTTTCATAACATGGGCCCCTTCTCCTATGTTTCTGAAGGAGAAGGAATGAGCGTAATGGAAATGACGACTATTGACCAGTTTGTCAGCGAAAGAAATCTAAATGTTGGAGTTATTAAGATTGATATCGAAGGTAATGAGATGGAGGTTTTAGAAGGAGCAAAAAAAATAATTGTGGAGCAGAAACCAGTTTTATTACTAGGAATCTACCACAACCCAAGGGAATTTTTCGAAGCAAAACAATTTGTACAAGAACTAAAACCAGACTATAGCTTTAAGTTTAAAATCCTTAGCGATGTGAGGCCAATAGCAGAAGCTTACTTAATTGCTTGGTAATTTTATATAGAAAAATATTTTTCTGATTAATCTTCGAGAAGTGGATTTAAATTTATTTTTTTAAAGTGTGAATACGCCCGTTTACCAGTCTTTTTCTGCAATTCAGAGAGTATTTCATTCAGAACTTTATAAAATGGGATCTTCTGAAGATTCGAGCTAACATTCATCTTAATATTATATGCAGACTCGTTAGTTTTGGGCACTTTCGCTCGCATATAACCACCAGGTGTGTATAACTCGTCAGTTAGTATTTCTAATTGTGCAGATAATCCAAATTCTGATAAAACTTCGAAAATTAGACTCCAGCCTTCTTCGTTGTTCGGTAACGATATCGGTTTTCTATTGTCGTAAAGAGTGGCGCTATCAATACTTAATTCAGTTCCATTAATTTTCCCATATGATCCAATTATCCAGATAAATCTCCACAAAAACTCCTCTCTATTCTTATGCAGTTCAAGACCCGCAACGGTATCAATGCCATTAATACTTAAATTAGATTTAGCAATTTCAACTAACTTTTCATACGCGAATTTGAAACTTTCATTCTTAAATTCCCCAGTTAACATAGAAATCTCAGGCTGATGAACTATAGGTTTTGGATTTACAATTTGATTATCAGTTAGTCCGCTCCGTATTTCCTTTAAATTGCCCATCGCATCAAACATGTGAATATAGCGTTCATATTCGTCGTCGGTAATTTCTTTCCCTAGTTTTTCTGAAATTTTTTCTCTCGTTATATTATTCCTCGCTACGGTATTGGCACACGGGAATCGCCCACAATAAGCGCAATTAGGAATCTCATTATATTGTCCACATTTTCTCGTACGACATTTTTTCAAGAAGTTTGAATGAGGATGACTGGGCAATTCATCATCTGGCGTCAAACAGCCTACACAGCCCTCCCATTCGTATTTAACTGGCTTGAATCCTATGTAGTGCTTAAATGTTTCAGAATACTCCTCCCAATCTTCTTTAGCGATTTTAATACGTACGAAAGCGGACCAAGGACAATCAGTACATATATTACCACAGCGAGAGATTATTTGTTCCATCACTTATTCACTAATGGTATTCAAGAGTTTTTGATTTTTAAAGATATACTCATCTATTATTTTTGTATTTTTTCAATTAAAATTCACTGTGTAAACACACTTTTTCTCTTTATAAAGGATGGTTTGATATTGATTGATGAAGAATATGATTTCAGAATAAATAGCCTTTAACCAATAACTTATACTAGGTCGATATTCAAACTTTCAGCTTGCTGTTTTTATAGAGGTATATTTTCAAAAAGAAGAATTAAAAAATAAAATATTCTTCAACATTTAGGCTATATTCAAGAAATTGGAGAATGTTCTGTGATGCCCTTCCTCGTCTCTTAATATTTTTTTAAACATGGCTGCTGTAATATCGTCGCCTTCTTTTGTTGCCATTTCAATGATCCTTTTATAGAGTTCAATTGCGGATTTCTCTTGATCCTTGTCAATTTCCAAGATTTCCCAAATTGAAGCTCCAAGATTAGAAGAGGGTATTTCTTCTACGAAATCTCCTCCAAGAACAATGATTCTTTCTCCTATTTTTTCTGCGTGCTTCATTTCAGTTATGGCAATCCTTTTTAAGGTTATACCGGGAAGAAAGAAAAGCTTATGACTCGCAACAAATTTACTTGGTTTGGATAATTTCTTTTCACCTTTAGAGATTGAAGTTTTCCCGGCCCATAATGTATGTTGCAGCATGTATTGCACGGAAACTTCTAATTCTCGCAATAACGCAGCGTTTAATAGGTCCAATAATTTGGAAGAAATATTTACATTTTTCATATTCTCACCTCACTAGGTTTGCTTAATAGTCGTTGCACACGACTATCATAATTTTTACATTTTTATTAAAGGATTTTAATGAACTGAAATATATAAATTACAAAGCAATTTGATCGTCAATTATTTCGAGTTGAAATATTTTACCGTCTTCGCAGAGTTCACATGTTTTTTGGCTAGTCCAAAGATAGGTCCCATCCCACGCTATACCAATTGTGCCTTCTGCCGCGGGATAAATCTTACCTATTAAAATCCTTCTTTTATGTAAGATTTTTCTACGAGGAGTTCAATCCATTCTTGAACTTTCTTTAAAGTATTCGTGAAGGGTATTTCAGTAAGTTCCAATAGACGCCACATATAGCCTCGAAGACCTGCAAAAGTATTAGGAATCCGTTCTGGGGGCCCCAAAAGTTTATTTATAAGCTATAATTGTTCAAGCATATTCTTAGCTTCCTTTATAGATATAAATACCCCTTTATCATAACTTTTTTTCAATGTTAAAGCTGAATCCTCAAGCATATTACTTTTTTTAAAACAATTTTATTTAAAATTTCTTAAAATGTTTTTCGATCAAAGAAGACTATAATCTAAAAATTGAACTTTAAATGATGTGGTTCTCTTTTCTATCTATAGATATATTTTGTAGGAATAATTTGAATCTTTTCAAACGCAAAGAGCACGATACAAAATCACCTGAATTGATAGTTATAACTCCAGATTTTAATTCTATGATTCGAATTACTTTTTGGAATGGATTGGGATTTATCTTTTTTACCTTTATAAAATCTTATGTTGTAATTTATTTTTTTGGAGGATCTGGAGTCGATCTAGGAATTATCATGGCTTTGCAGCCTTTAGCAAGACTTTTTTCGATGCCTATAATTGCTTATCTGACAGATCATGCTTCAAAGAAGCGGTTAGTATTAATAGGTTCTATGGGCCGAACTCTAGCGTATTTTTTATATTGGTTTTCCTTGGTTATACGTAACTTATATTTTTTTGGAGCGGGAGTGTTTTTACAAGGGGTACTTGTAGGTTTTTTTTGGCCACCGTTTTTTTCGTTAATTTCTGAGAAATCACATAAGGAAAGCAGAACACACGCATTGGCAAAGGGTAGAGGGCAAATGATTGGCTACGGTTTCCTTCTGGGAGCGCTGTTGAGTATTCCACTTTTTTCACTTGTAAGTATATTTATGCCTGACAATGTTCCTTTGATGTATAGCCCGTTATTAATATTTGCGGTTATTAACCTGATAGCAGGTCATAGATTTTATTTAAGAGTGGATGAAACTCTTACTTTTGAGAGATATTGCGCTTCTTTAGAAGATTCTGATTTAAAAGATTGCATCGTTGGTGAGAATGAGGGGGATAATGATAATATACAAAAACAAGTTGACTTTTCTGAAACTGAGGAAAACGATAGTAAAAGACCAGGTAAAGAATTTTATATAGGTTTCACATTTCTAATTCTTGCTATTTTAATGACTTCTATAACGGGAACTGTATATTCACCCTTCATCTCAGCATACTTGATCGAGAACTTGATAACCGGTTTTTCTGATAGAATTATTCCAATAATAGTGATGATCGTATATTTTCCCGCCCAAGTTTTATCACAATTGGTAGCATCGAAGTTAGGGAAGATATTTGACCGTATTTCAGCGAGTGTTAGTGCAACTGCTCTCGGAGTATTCAAAGCGTTAATGATTTGGCTGTTAATTGTGACTTTAACACCTATTGATTTTGCTGTAATCCTGATTTTTTTATATATCGCCTTAGAATCGAATAGGTATTTTATCCAAGCGATAATGAGTCGAATATCGATAAAACATCGCGGAAAAATGTTTGGTTTAAATATGTGGATTGACCAATTAGGAAGAATAATCGGTCCTTTAATAGGTGGATTTCTCTGGGATACTCTGACTTACGACGCTCCGTTCATTATTTCTATCTATATTGGATTAGGGCTAATTCCGATATTTATACTTGGTATCCGAATAATAAGCCCAAATATGGTAGAACAAGTATCTAACGACGCAAAAAGTGTGAATTTATAATTCAAATGAAGAACTAATAAATATTTTGGAGTAGTAAATTAAAATATAATTTTACCTTGAAGGAAATGAAGATTAACTAAAATTGAAAAGAGTGTTCATGAATGATTAATTGGTTGGCCGTTATTGTTGTTGCTCTAATATATTTTGCAATCCATTTTTTCTGGTATTTTCCACCGATTTTTGGAAATGCATGGCTTCGATTAGTAGGAAAAAAGAGCGAGCCAAAATCCAAGATTATTAGAGACACTATTATAATGATCCCTACAAGCATAATTACGATCCTAATCTTAGCAGTTCTAATGGAATTTACGGGAATGATTGATTTACTTTCTGCAATCTTACTAAGTCTGCTTGTATGGATTGGATTTGTTGCAACGATTGGGATTAATCAAAATAATTTTAACGATCGCGCTGTAAAATTATTTTTGCTTGAATACGGATTTTATCTAATTGGATTGATAATTGCAGGGATAATATTAGCAGTTTGGAGATAAAAGAAACTACTTTTTTTTATTTTTTTTAAGATTTGGAATAACTACATAAAGAGGCCATTTCTTCAGAATTCCTTTTGGAATTTCACCATCTTGAACCTTTCTCAGCATTTCAGAGCGAGGATAAAGGTAGGATATAGGAGATTCTTTGGTCATACGTATTTCTAAATACCCATCCCTTAAAGCTTCTTCTATGTTTAGAACATCGCTACAATCTACCATTATTTTATTTAGTTTTGATCCTTTGCTTATTTCTTTTTTATTATTTTGTTGTAGATATAATATCCAATGAGAATGGCTAGTATTACCTGATTTAATTAGTAGAAGAGAATCTAAACTATAGTCTAATTTAGAACTTATACAGTTTTTAATTCTTTTAGGATCGATTATCTCCAAATTATTGAACTTAAAGTAATCTCCTACAAGAACAAAATGTTTCGAAGGGTATTTCACTTCCTTTGAGATAATTATAGGATATTTTAGTGTAAAACTAGATCGTAAAATTTTTCCATCAATTTGAGGTAATCCTTTATTAGATAATACAGTTATTATATCTCCTAATTCAATGTTTATGAGGTGATTATTACCGTCTAACCGTGAAATGCACAATTCTCCTCTATTTGCTTTTGATTTAGATATAAGTTCTTTTTGTCCTTCATGCTTAAGTACAGCAATAAATAGAGGAAATAAAACCATCTTTCTTTCTCGAGCCAAATCAAAACTTCCCTTATGTAGACTCGCTGCAACGGGTCCTGCTTCCGAAGCCACATAAAGATTTGTAAATTTCTCACTACCTTTTTGCCAATTCATATAATTTCTTATCTGCGACCAGTCATCTTCTGAAAGAGAACTAATGCTAAAGACTAAACAAGCATTCGCAAGTTTCTTAAATAACAAACTTTGTATCTTTTTTGTGGCATCAGTTAAACCGTCTTGCTTTATTAAAGATACAAGCTCTTCATAAACTGGATTGATAATAGCAGGTTTTGTTTTCAATGAAGATTTTATACCCGCTTTAAATTTCTCTAAGTTTATCCAACCTAAAACTGTAGCTGCAGGTGCGGAAATGATATTTATGTTGTCAAGAGACAAAATTTTTGAAATAATTTCAAGGTTTTTAGAATTGCGATATTCGTATAATAAATAGGATTTCGGCTTAATCAAGGAAAGCATTAATCTCTGCGAAAATTCTGATGTATACATTTTAACGTGTTTCTTCCCATTTTCATAACTGATACCATCAAAATCTACTCGTGAAGGGACAAAAATAATCGCTGATGATTTAGAATCTAAGCCGCTGGACTCAAAAATTGCTTGCATTCCTGGTGCCCAATTTCTCTGAACTACATCTTTTGACATATGAAACCATTTAAGAGCAGATTTCTTGTTAATCGTAGTTCCAGATGAATGACAGAATATTGTAAGTTTTGAGCTAGAACTATTTTGAAGAAAATCATTAATATCAATAGAAAACTCCTTGGGATCAGTTCGTTTACTCTTGATTTTATTTAATATATCTTCTACTCCTGACAGTTCTGCTAGCTTCAAACAAACTTCTTCATATTCTTTACTCGAGGAGATATATAACC
Source organism: Promethearchaeota archaeon (assembly GCA_019894735.1). The sequence continues at coordinate 13,487 of JAGXOB010000037.1, forward strand.
AACTTCTCCAATGATTTGAAGTAATATTTCCAAAAGTTTTATTAAAAATCTCTTGTAGGTTTGGGTCAAAATCGTATGGATTCATACTAGATAACTGGTTCAAACTTTTTTATCTTTTCGTATTTTATAAAGTTCTTCATATTTCTTATGTATCTCATCTATATTTTGATCCTGTTTCGCTAAAATATTTTCTAAATCATCCTCAAAAAACACATTCTTCTTATACTTCTTAGCAGGAGTACCGAGATATACCCAACCCTCATCTAATTCTTGCCCTATTACTAAAAGGGAGCTTGCAGCTAGCACAGAACTTTTATGGATGTGAACTCCTGACATTATAACGGAGTGTGCTCCAATCCTCACGTTATCTTCGAATGTAGATTTTTTAATAATGAAGAGATTTCCAATAATAGCTGCCGATTGTATTATGCTTGCTTGACCCACTACCACGTTTTTACCGAACTCAATAAATTCGCAATCGACCCAACCTTCAAAAAGAGAATTAGAAAACTTAGTTTTGACTCCAAATAACTTAAAACACACATTATCTAGAAAAGGTAAAGGAAATTTATGAGCTAACCATACTGGCCACTTTTTTATCGTGTTTCTGATGCTCCAATATCGATAATCTTTGTCGGAAGCGTCTCGAAGGAAAATTCCTTCGCGTGGTTTATGAATTATATTTACAACAATAAATAAAAGTTTCGCAAAAAATAATGACAGAAAAACAGCTGAGATATACATGCCAAAAATCAAGAGAGGAAAAAAAAGTTCTAAGTTTAATCTCAAAAACATTTTTAGCCTGGTTAGTATTTGGAGGAGTTTTCTCTCCGACGGGTTAATTACTTTTTTTTTATTTTTTTTTAATTAGATCAAAATTTTTCACAATTTATAAGAATCTAAACTAAACAAAGAACTGCATCCTTTCCCTATTGATGGAGTTAAACGACCTAAAACTCTAAAAATTGCTCCTTCTCTACCACATTCAGGACATCGTTCCCAGTTTTCTACTTGAACTACATCATCTAATAAAACTGCAACCCCCGAATAGCTGTCTACACCGTAAGGGGTTATCAGTTCGAGAATCCCTGGTTTATCCGTCGTTTTAATAGATTCTAACGTTTCCATATCTCGAAGTACGATACACCCTTTATTGTGATCAACATGAAGTATAAAATCGTTATGTTTCTTTGACCAATGACCACCGCACGCCAATGGACTTTCAGTAGCAGCAAAATTATCGCAAAATTTATCAGGTGTAATGTTGAACATATCACAAATTCGCTCGATGAATTCTCCCTTATTAACGCTATGTCCTAATTTAACGCGCCCTTTTGTGCCATCCCATCCCCCCCCGCCGGTAATAATGTAAAAATTCTCGCTTAAATCAAATGTTCTTTTCTCTTTTTGATAATAATCGTTTAATACTTTATGCATCCAAAGGGGTGAGTTTGCCATAATCGTTGGAATATTCTTTTTCTCAACGCGATTTAGTTCAGACTTTAACATTTTCCCATTAATCCCGATAACAGCCCGAGCTTTGAATGTAGTAATCATTTTCCAGATAGTTTTTCCTGGAAAAAACTGCAATAAGAAATTAACATTTTTTCCATCCCAGATATCTACAATGCTCTTATATAAAAGATAGGCGTTCTTACCGTAGAAATTGTGTCTTATTTTATTAATAATACTCATACCAGGAGCAAACAAGATTAAGTTATTGACGGTATCTTTTTTTGAGAAAGAATTAAAAACATCTTTATAGTTTGCTTTTAATACTTCGGTATCGCTATCTAACCGTCCAACTATGCTTGGATCTCCGCAAGTTGAGGATGATTCCATCCAATAATCCAATTTGTCAAAGGAATTTCCTCGTAGTAATTCCTTGAATATATTATTGGATTGTTTAAAATAACTCCAAGGGATATAAGGAATTTCACCAAGGTTTGATTCTTTTATAGTTTTGTCAAAATCATATTCAACTTTGTTGCATTGCTTTTTATAAAGTTCACAATCCCCAGCAGTTTCCCGTATTGTTATTGATAAATCATCTAAAAGTTTACCAGAACTCATTATAATACTAATTTTTAATTGAATTTAATTATATTTCTTATAAACTTTTAAAATATGGTTTTTAACAATTTTGGAAATGTAGATAGATGAAAAATAAAAATTCAATACCCTACATAGTTTTCAGTTTTAACTTTTCCTTCTGATACACATAACACTGAAATTATAATATCCTTACTTGATTTAACCATAGCTGGAGGGCCAGATATAAACCAAGTTCTTTCCATCAAATCTGGCACTGACGATGAAATAAATTCAGCGTTAATGAATCCTATTGAACCGGCCCAACCCTCTTCAGGATCAGAGAGAATATGAAAAACTTTTAATCTTTCTTCTGAAATCCGATCTAACTCGTCTTTAAACGCAATGTTATTAGCGTTTCTATTACCGTAGAGTAATATAATATCGACGTTGGAATCAGAATCTAAAATGCTTTTTATATTTGATCTGGCTGCCGTAATACCTATTCCTCCACACACAAATACAATTTTTTTCATCTTTTCAGTTATAGTAAACTGTCCTGAAACTGAAGCAATCTGGAAATAAGTTCCAATTTCTAATTGATTTAACCTATTCTTGAACGGACTCTCACGGATACGAGTTGTAAACTCTATAAAGGGTTCAGACGGAGAGCTGGAAAAAGAAAAATGATGCATCATACTTCCTACGCCTTCAGCGGGGATATATACAAAAAAAAACTGTCCTGGGAGATAAGAGAGATTTTCTGGGACATTAAACCTAAAACTTGTAATTTCGGAGGTTCTTTCGATTTTATCTGTTAATTCGACGTTCCATGCTGGCATTTGAATCAAATAATATTAATATAATTTAAAGAATGCTATAGATTTACTGTTATTGTTGGTAGTTTGTTCTCAAAATTTAGTTATATCTCTTCTAATTTATAAATTATCTTTTTAAAAGATTGTAATCGAGCATTAAAGCTTATGTATCCTGCTTGTTTTGCGCTCGTTGGCAAGGAAGTCACTTTTTCCGTAGGGATGACCCCCTAATCCATGGCGCATAATAGCTACAGCTCGATACGAATCTTTTGGCTCTTTTCTCGACTTAAATAATTCGATCACCGACTGAGTTATAACAGGTATAGGGATTTCTTTATTAATTGCCTCCTGAACTAACCAATTAACTTCTCCCGTATCCTCAACAAATGCGGGAACTTCTTCTATACTCTTAAGATCCCTAAGTCCTTGTTCCATTAATTCCACTAACCAACCTCGAATAACAGAACCGTTTGAATACATTTTAAAGATGTCTGGAAGATTTAATTCAAACTCTGAACGATTTAATAACTCAAAACCTTCTCCTATTGATTGCAACATACCAAATAGGATTCCATTGTGCACTAATTTTACAAAATGACCGCTACCTGAAGGGCCACAATGTAAATAACCGTCCTTAACTGCCAACTTTGCTAAAATAGGGCCACACACATCAATTGCTTTTTTGTCTCCGCCAACCATAAAACATGTTCCGAATCTTGCTCCTTCCCAACCACCGCTCGTTCCGCAATCGACAAAGTAAATATTTTTTTCTTTAAGTTCTTTCGCCCTTCTCTGTGAATCTTTATAATATGAATTACCACCATCCATAATAATATCACCTTCATCAAGAAAGGGGCTAAGTTCATTTATAACCTTATCTATTAGAGGTCCTGCTGGCAAAGAAAGGTAGATTATTCTTGGTGTTTGTAAATTTCCAAAAAATGTTTTATAATCTGTTACTACTTTCACGCCTTTCTCTTCAAGATCAAGCCTCTCCGTTATATCTTTACCGACTACATCTATTCCTTTGTCCACACATTGGAGCGAAAGATTGCCTCCCATCTTGCCTAAACCGATTATTCCTAATTCCATATTTTTTTACCTAAATTATTATTGAGACTCGAAAATTTACCCTTTAATTTAATAATACCTATTTTAATCAAAAAAATTCGATTTTAATATAATTTTAATATAAATACAAAATTATTACCAAGTAGTATGAAAGCTGTTGTATATGAAGAGTTTGGTTCACCGGATGTTTTTGAAGTAAAAGAAGTGGAAAAACCAACACCTGAGGATGACGAATTGCTTATTAAGGTGCATGCAACTTCAATAAACGCCTTAGATATGATTTTTCGGAGTGGTGCTTCGCTGTTTTTTGGTTTGACAAAATTAATGGCGGGATTTAAAAAACCAAAGCACAATATTTTAGGATTTGATGTATCTGGAGAGGTTGAATCTGTAGGAAAGAAGGTTACAAAATTTAAACAAGGTGATCTCATTTACGCATGTCTTAGAACTCCTGGTGCAAATGCCGAATTTGTGTGCGTTCCTGAAAAGTTTGCCGCAATAAAACCCGCTAATATGAGTCATTTAGAAGCTGCGACGGTACCTGATACAGCAGGCACAGCTTTGACTGGGCTTACAGATACAGTTACTATAAAGGAGGGGCAAAGAGTGCTAATCTTTGGTGCTTCTGGAGGAGTAGGCTCTTTTGCTATCCAAATTGCGAAGACATTTACAACTGAAGTAACAGGCGTATGTGGTACAAACGGAGTGGATATGGTAAAATCACTTGGTGCAAAAGCCGTGATTGATTATAAGAAAGAAGATTTTACTAAGAACGGACAAACTTACGATATTATCTTTGACGCGGTGGGTCGAAATGTAACTTCCTATGAAAAATGTAAAAACTCTTTAACTGAGGATGGGATTTTTGTTACAGTTGATATACAATCAACGATGTTTAGATATATGATGAACAAAAAAGTAAGAGGTTACATGGGTAATATAAATACTGAAAAACTTGATTCTCTCAGAGAACTCATCGAAGCTGGAAAGATTAAAACAGTCGTTGATAAAGTGTATCCATTGAACCAGATGGCCGATGCTCATAGATACTATGAGTCAGGTCAGAAAAAAGGAAAAATAGGGATAACTTTGTTAGATTAACTTTGCAAGTTTAATCAAGATCAATTAAAAGTTTATTTTATTCCTTGTAGAAAATGTCTCTATTAGGCAAAGTTTCTTATACAAAAATGTTATCATATACACTAACTAATGAAAAATCTAAGAAAAGAGAGTAAGGAATAAAAATGACAGTTTTAGACCGAAAAAAAATACGACCTGATATTCTTAAAATTTATGATGATGCGTTTAAAGAACAAATGAAATTTGTTATTCAATTTACGCAATTTGAAGAAAATAAGCAATTTAATTTTCCAAAAATTTATAAAAAACTTCTGGATCTAAATGAACTTTTCTTTAAAAAGAAAGCTGGAATGTTTGAGCTCCACGATAAATTAACTGGTGAGGAGCGGGATTATCTAACAAGATTATTACGTTACGCGTTTGAAAAATCATCGACGCAAGAATTAGAAACTTATCCCATTCCGAAGGAAATTAAAATCAAGTCTATAATGCTTGATAAAATTCCCGCTGAGTGGGTTATACCCTTAGAACCCATAAAAGATCGTGTCATTTTATATTTTCACGGTGGTGGAATGATATTGGGTTCTCCTTTAACTTGTCGGAGGTTAACTTCTGCTATAGTTAAAGCTACAAATGTTAAAGTTCTTAGTATTGA
>JAGXOB010000379.1:0-492 GCA_019894735.1 Promethearchaeota archaeon
GATTATTTCAAGAAATTTGAGAATAAAGCAATATTTATTATGACAATGGGGGAAGCAGGATCATTAATATTAAAAAATAATGAACATCTTTTAAAAATACCTGCTTATAAACCAAAGAGAGTTTTAGATGAAACAGGAGCAGGAGATGTATATTTAGCGATATTTTTATATGAATTACTAAATTCTGATATGACTTGGGAAGAGATTGAGAAAAACGCTCACATAGCCTCAGCAGCAGCTTCTTTTTTGGTGGAAAAAAAGGGTCCTAAGGGATTTGAAACAAAAAAAAGAATTTTAAAAAGAGTAGCACGTAAAAATTATATTAATTAAATCATCTTTAGGTAAAAAATTGCACATAAACAGTCATTTTGCTGTAGGTATAATCGTCGGTTCAATTCTTCACTCTATATTCAACTTCACTTTATTCGAATATCTGCTTATTGTTCTTCTTTCATTTATTTGCGATTTTGATGTATTTTTTTCTAAATATGC
>JAGXOB010000379.1:502-1097 GCA_019894735.1 Promethearchaeota archaeon
CAATAAATCACAATCACAGGATGCTTATTTCACATTCAATAATTCCCAGTTTTCTAATTATCATAACGGGGACAATTTTTGTTTGGCCTGCTTTAATTTTTGGCGGTTTAGCTTATTCCTTACATGTTATTATTGATACTTTTGATTGGGGTACTAATTTTTTCTATTTTCAAAAGAAGCAAATTGGTTTGAAATTGCTCATATCAAAGGAGGAATTTGAAAACCTACCTAAAAATTTATCAGAATTTAAAAAAGCCGAATCCTTCTTTGATTCAAAGTACTATAAAAGTAAGATATCCTTAAGTATTGAAGCCATCCTATTTATTCTAATGATGATTTTTATTATATTTTTCGCAATAGAATTTATCCTCATCTCTCTCTTCTATTTCATAGGGTTATACTTCCATTTATCAAGACACTTTTTCTTAAGAAAAGTCGAGATGATGAAATAAATAGATTTTATCCAATTTCTATAATTTAAATGAAAAAGATTTAAGAACATTTTGAATGTTTAATTTCATATCTTTGATTTTAAATACTAAATAATTCAGAAGAAATAATGATTAACGTTGAAGTGATGATCGATGTCTGAAAG
>JAGXOB010000380.1 GCA_019894735.1 Promethearchaeota archaeon
CTTTTTATTCTCAGTTACAGATGCCACTAATGATGCGCAAAAAGTGATGGGAGTAATCACTATGATTTTGCTTTATTATGGTCACGTTTCTGAATTTGTGGTACCATTTTGGGTTATAATCCTTTCCTACATTACAATATCTTCGGGTGTTGTTTTTGGAGGTTGGAGAATCGTGAAGACTATGGCAACACGGATAACTCGTATAAGACCATATCAAGGAGCTGCAAGTGATTTATCTAGTTCTTTGATTCTTGGTTCAGCAGCTTATCTGGGCATTCCGATGAGTTCTACACACGTTGCTAGTGGAACTTTATTAGGCGCAGGTATGACAAGGGGTATAAAGTCAGTTAAGTGGGGAACTATGCGAAGTATTATTTGGGCTTGGATTTTGTCTGCTCCTCTATCAGCTGTTCTTTCATATGTCCTTTACAACCTGCTAATTGTTATCATATAATCAAAAATATTGGTTTATGTAAAACATTTAGCAGTTTTATATTAAGTGGAGTTTATTTTTCTTCACAAGGTTTTTAAAAAAAAAATTTAAACCATAATAAATTATGTTTTTAGAATCAGAAAATTGAAAAAACAAAAATTTTTAGTTACTTCCTTCTCTCTACTCTTATTGTTTGAGATATCTTAAATTGGACTAACAGCGGGCCCGGCGGGAATTGAACCCGTGACCCTCGGATTTCTCTGCTTTTCAGCTTAAAAGTCCGATGCTCTGCCTTGCTGAGCTCCGGGCCCTTGACTATTTGTTGTTGATCTAAGGAAAGACAAGAAAGGGCTTTTTTAGCTTTTCGATTTAAAAGTTAATAAAAACCATGTTTTTATCTATTTAACTATTTTTGGCTACAGTCTTTCTATTTTTTTTAAACAACACTCTTTTTTAACCAATTAACTGTTCTTTTTTTTAGATCGGAATTTTTTTTGTAAAAATCAACGTTTTTCTATAAAAAAACTTTGATATTTTTCAAGTACATTGTAAAAAAATTACACTTTTTAGTTATATATTTCATCTAAAATTATTGACTTTTTAAATGCTCAATCTTCATTTACCCTGCTTTTTAATCGGTTTTTACTATTTAGAGATATATGT
>JAGXOB010000381.1 GCA_019894735.1 Promethearchaeota archaeon
TTTATTTTAAATAATAATTTCCAGAAACCTTTGGGTACAAATTCAGCGGCAAATATTAACCGACCATTCGGTTTTAAAACTTTCCACGCATTTCTAAGGAAAATTTGTTGCTCAAAAGGTCGAAGTTCAGATAACATAAAAGTACTGACAATTAAATCCTGAGAGTTACCATCAACAGGCATATTATTAAACGAACCAGTCTGGTATACGAGAGTTCCATCTTTTAGATCAGAAGGATAGTTCTGCATAGCAAAATTAATCATTTGAAAATTTATATCTATTGCTGTAACCTTATTTCCTTTTAACGCCATTTGAGAAGCTAGGCTACCAGTTCCGCATCCAACTTCCAAGATAGATTTTGAAGTATTAATCTTATCAAGGATCCATTCTCTAACGTCTAGGTTTACACCCTTTGTTAGTGCTGTGAATTTAGAATCATAACTATCAGGCTCCTGCTCTAGTTTACGCATATATACTACTGCCATTAATATTAATCCTATTTTGTTTTTTAATATTTTATTATTATTATTATTAATTAGATTTCCAGAAACCTCGCTTCTCAAGGAATTTTCCAAGATATACTAATGCAAGCATAACAGGTACTTCCCAAAATAAGCCCATTGTAGTTCCCAAAGCTGCTATGGAACCAACTCCATACATAGCGACAGCTGTTGCAATAGCAATTTCAAAGTGACTTGAAGACCCGATAATTACAGTGATAATTGCTTCTTTATACTTCATTTTGAAAATTTTTGTGATAAGAACATTATACCCAACTACTATAACAAAACCTACTAGGAGAGGAACTGAGATTTTTAGCAACAACCCTTTAGTATCATTTAGAAGAGCATCGCCGTTTAGGGAAAATAAAACAACTAAAGTCGTCAACAAAGCAACAATTGAAATCTTCCCTACAAATGGTTTGAAGCTATCATCAAACCACGATAATCCTTTTGACGAGATAATTAATCTCTTGCTAATTACTCCTAGCAATAATGGTATACCAATGAAGAATATTAAAGAGATTAACAATAACCATGGATCGACCATAATCCCTGGCGTGAGAATATTTTGAATTCCAGTTAATAA
>JAGXOB010000382.1 GCA_019894735.1 Promethearchaeota archaeon
ACCTATCATTGAAAATAATGGAGAAAAAAGCTTAATTTCAAGGTCCAATTATAAAATTGGAAAATTATTTGTATCTCGCTTTGATATTAAAAAAGCTCTTATAAACATCGATATTGGGGATGCAATATATATTAAAAATCAAGATGCCCTTCCTGTAATTGAAGGGAAAATATTAAGAGCTGGTTTCAATCTTAAATATCCAGTAAACTTTTCTAAAAAAGTGAAGTTACCTCAACATTATAACCTTAGCGCGGGAGATTATTTTTCGTTTAGGAAGTTTGAAATAATTGAACCACGAAATCTGCTACATTGCTTGAATAGAAATTGTAATATTAATATGGATTCAATGTTATTAATACAGACATCTAACAATTTTGATAAGGATCAGCATTGGAATTTAACTTTATATGTTACTGAAAACTCTAAATGCGTATCGTTGGATAAGTTTTTTGATACAATCTCCAAATGTCCAAAAGAGCAATGGATTCAAAATGCAATAGAAAAAAATTATATTAAACTCGAATTATTAGATGAACCACCTATTGATTTTCTAAAAAAAAGGTCGGAAATGTTATCTAAGGTAAGAGAGGGAAAAATTCCAAAAGGAATTCTGAAAAAATGGCCTCTTTACGTTGTAAGTCATTCATCTTAATAAAAAATTATTAAATTTTAATCTGAACTTTTAAATAAGAGAGTTAATAACTTTAATGGAACAATGATCAATATCATAAATAAGCTCAAATTATCTAATATTTATATAAAGTAAAGTATCATCTTTAAAACATATGGCTAAAAATGACCGAAAATGCTAAAGAGTCAATTCCAATCAATAATAATGAAATGATTAGAGAGGAAGTAAACTTACAGTTTCATTGGTATATGATCAACTTTTTCGTAACTTATCTCTTATCCTGGATTATTCCAGTTTTTATTTTCATAATATATGTAAGATTTTTCTTTTATCCTCATTTTTTAGAAACTAAAAGCTTTGTTTTCTTAATTACAGAAATTCTTCCACTTATTGCGCTAGTTTCAATGCCTTTCGTATTTATTGGCTGTTATTTAATTCATGTGTTTTTCGT
>JAGXOB010000383.1 GCA_019894735.1 Promethearchaeota archaeon
GTTTACTTTTGTTAATTTATGAGAATGTGGATGGTAAATCCAAAAATTATGTGTAGACAGCATCTTCTTGGGGAACATGTAGAAATTCATATGTTTATTGGAACACTTAATCGAAAAAAATCAGTCAAAGGTTATTTGGAAAAAGGTTTGCTTGAAATACATAATTTGTATACTCGACATGAGGAACTTGTTGAAGAAATGAAACGAAGAGGCTACAATCACTGCTCTGAAGTTAATGAGAAATGGAAATTTGTAGAAAAAGTTGGGGCAATAGACAGAGAAAAGAATGTTAACGAGCTTATTAATCGTTGTTCAAAATGTAAAAGCATACTTTCTCAATCAACAGATTATCCAATATAACGAAATCAATGTGACTGGTTTATGATTCCATACCCACCGGATATTGGATCTTGAAATGGTGGCAGATTAGGTGGATAGAACGTGAAAACAATGAATATTATCGCCAAAAAAGCGTTCTGAACCTGAATTTTAACATAAACCTGCAGTTTTTTTTAAATATCCACCCAGCTACGTTTTTTCCTATAGGGCATTTTTGCATACACAAACGTTTTCTCGGGGGTTTTTGGTGCATAAAAATGTGTAAAAAGGAGAATGGTTACTCTACCCCTATTTTTGTTGCACATGAGCAGGGTAGGAACAAAGAGTGCCTAAACGCAAACGTGAAACTGTAAGGCTTTCAGTTTTCAAGGGTCGAACAAGACATCTTACCGAGGCTATCTTTTGGATTCTTGCCCAAAATCCTCCTCTAGTAATATGGGATATCTACCTTGCAGTGAGAAAACAGAAGGGATTACGGTACACAAAATATGCGGTGGTTAATCAAAGAGTGAGAACGCTAGAAAATCGCGGATATCTAGAAAAGGTGGGAACAAGAAAAATCAAACAGACTCGAATAGAATCATGTTCCACGTCATTTTATAAGCGACTTAGAACTGTGTATTTTATGGAGAAAGTAGAAATCGGAAGTTAGATTTCGGATTGCGGGAGACATCTCTGCTGGATGTATATCAAACTAAAACTCTCTGTAAAGTTCTGGCTTTGAAAGAGCTAATAT
>JAGXOB010000384.1 GCA_019894735.1 Promethearchaeota archaeon
TGACAAACCAGAAGAATCGGTTATAAAAACACTAATAGGATATAAAGAGGTTTTAAAAGATAAAATTTATATCCTGTTTCTTGCGGTGTCTGGTATAACAGTGTTAGTTTACATGCAAATGAATAGTACGTTATCGGTATTTTTATGGGATGTATACGCGTTTCCATTAGGGTGGTTTGGCGTTTTGTTAAGCATGAATGCTTTGATGGTAGTATTATTTCAATTCTGGATAACCAAAAGAATTTCAAAATATGCTCCTATGAAAATGATGGCTTTTGGGACGCTACTTTATATGATTGGCTTTGGGATGTATGGCTTTATCTCCGAACCCTACTTATTTTTCATAGCTATGGCTATCCTAACAGTGGGAGAGATGATTGTAATACCCGTTTCACAAGCTACTGTTGCGCGATTTGCCCCTGAGGATAAGCGAGGAAGATATATGGCAGTTTATGGCTTCCATTGGTCGATACCAATTTTATTTGGAGTTTCAGCTGCTAGTCTTATATATGTTAATCTTGGACCAAATTGGGTGTGGTATTTAGCAGGCATTCTTTCACTCATTGCGGTGATAGGGTTCAGGTTACTTCATAATATTACAAAAGATCGAATTTCAAAAGAGATCGGCATAATTGATATAGAAAACAAATAATTTTTAGATTTATTTTTTATTAAACTTCATTAAAATTCAGTTAATTGTTCAAACTTCATAGTATAAATCTATTTTATAAAGAAATCTTTTATAATCTAAAGTAAAAACAGAAGAATTCATGTATTTTTGTTTGAAAATATTGAGAGTGTGAATATATCGTGTTTAAAAAAATTACATCAACATTTAATGAGTATCCAAGGGCATTCAAGGTTTTAACCTTAGCCACTTTTATAGATATGTTAGGTGGATTTTTGTTAATTCCATTTTTTGCCTTATATATTACTCAACGTTTTAATGTAGGGATGATTGAAGTTGGTTTTCTATTTTCAATCAATTCTGCTGGAAATATTATAGGAGGATTAATCGGAGGAGCGTTAGCGGATAAGTATGGAAGGAAAAAACTCATATTATTCGGTTTAACAG
>JAGXOB010000385.1 GCA_019894735.1 Promethearchaeota archaeon
GGGACACCGTGCTAAACGCAGCGATCGTCTTTTATATAAGCGAACGAAAGTCTGCTAATGGATCTACATAACCGCAGACTGAAGCTGACCGCGCACCTGTTTCTCGTCGAGCGTCCGCAAGTTGGCCTGAACGTTATCTAGTCTTTGCAAGCAGAGGAAGGAGGTTGTAAATATGTACGATTTTATGCTCACAGAAGAAGCCAAGACCATAGTCCGGGAAGTCAGGGATTTCGCACGTGATGCGGTATCTCCGGAATATATCCGGGCGATGGATCGCGATGAGATCCGTTTCCCCAGGGAATTCGTGGAAAATTTAGGACAAAGGAACCTCCTTGGCCTGCGATTCGCGAAGAATTGGGGAGGCCGGGAATTGCCTTGGACTGCGGAGGTGGCGGCTATCGAGGAAGTCGGTGTATTGGGTACTGCCTTGTGTTGCGCATATGTGATGCCTTCAATCGTTGGAGAAGCGCTGGACAAGTTCGGCACGGAAACACAAAAAGAGAGGTATCTCAAGCCGCTGCTTGCCGGCAAGTTGATTGCCGCTGAGGCCCTGACAGAACCAAGGGGCGGTTCAGATTTTTTCGGCGCCACCACTCGTGCCGTTAAAGATGGAGACGAGTACGTCATCACTGGTCAGAAGAGATTCGTGGTCGGCGCGGAAGGTGCGGACTTCTTCATCGTGTACTGTAGAACCAATCCGGACCCGAATGCGCATCCCCACAAACGTATAAGCTTGTTCCTCGTTGAGAGAGGACCGGGCGTCGACGTGGAATACAGATACGGACTGATGGGAACTCGCGGAGGCGGGACCGGTCGGTTGGTCTTCCGGGAGGCGAGAGTTCCTGCGGAAAACCTGCTGGGCGGCATCAACATGGGTGCCTTGGTATTCAACCAGATGATGATACCGGAAAGGCTTACATCCGCCGCCGGTGCTCTTGGGGTGCGGGGTTCTCTTGAGGTAGCAGCCCGCTATAGCGACAAGCGCACGGCCTTCGGGGAAAAAATCCGAAGATACCAGGCGATCAGTTTCATGATTGGGGATGGAATCACGAAACTGGATGCCGCAAGGGCCC
>JAGXOB010000386.1 GCA_019894735.1 Promethearchaeota archaeon
GTTGGTAATTCGCCTATTACTTTTTGCATTTCTAAATCGTAAACCATGTCCTCTGTTATTTTTTTAAATTCCATTTTTAATATTCCTCCTTAGAATTAGTAATAATTTACTTCTAAGGTTAAAATAATTTGTATACTTTTAAGGTTTTTGTGATACACTATAAGTAAGAGTTTTTAAAAGCATAAAACTATATAACCATTAACTTTGCATCTATACCGTAGATGCAATTTTTCTTTTTTGTAACTTGTGGTATATCATTAGTATAATACCTCTTTCAGTTAAAGTATAGTCTTTACGTTAAATTTTTATTCCGTTATACTACTTTCTCTTTCTCCCCTTTCCTGTCTTAGTATATTATTATTATCCATTATGCATTTTTCAGAAATTTGATTTTGAATATATCTTAATGCCATAATTGCTACATCAACCTTATTAGTTAATGGTGTTAATACCCTTTTGTCCTGTGAAAATTCCATTAATTCAAGAATAACATTGTCTAAGTCGGTATGAATACCCATTTTAAAATCCATTTCATTCATTTATTTTTCACTCTCCTTTTTAACTTCTAACCATTCAATAACCTTTTCAATTTCAAACCTAATCTGTCTGCCCACTTGAAGATACGGAACAGGATTCTTTTCTTTTTTCCATCTTGCAACTGTAGCAGAATGAACTCCTAAAATGTCAGCCACTTCTTTAGTAGTCAATAATTTACTCATCAATATCACCTCTTACTTTTATTATATGCAACTTAGCACGAATAGTCAATAGTTAAATATAATTAATTTAATTAAGCACTAATTAGCATGAACTAACATACAATAAAGCATACCCACCAAAACAATTTAAGGGAGTTTTATAAATGAACGATCATTATGAATATGGAAACATAGAGAAGTTACACGAATTAATCAAACTAGAAACACGAAATACAAGCCATATAAAGCCACTACGCAACAATAAAAGAAAAGGGTATAATTGCATTAAAGAAGTGTTTAAGTAGCTACAAGACTACGAGAGTGAGGTTAATATAGTATGTATAAAATCTGTCTCTTATACACATCTGACG
>JAGXOB010000387.1 GCA_019894735.1 Promethearchaeota archaeon
AAAAATGGGATTAAAATTAGCATCTACTCTTGCAGTATTGTTTCTATTTGCTCTTATCTATGCTGTGGTCTTTACGATCGGAGTCTGGTTTTTACCAGGTGATCTTTTTGGATTGCTGATAATGATTGCCTTTACGATTCTAATAGTTTTATTTCAATACGGTATGGGTCCTATATTTATTAATTGGATGTATAGAATCGAATGGATGGACTATGAGGATTTCACATATAATTACCCTCATTTAGCTGATGCCATCGACAAAGTTGTTGCAATCCAAGAAATCAAAACCCCGAGAATGGGAATAATCCACGATTTAAACCCTCAAGCTTTCACTTTTGGATATACTAAAAATAGTGCAAGAATGGTAATAACTGATGGGATATTACATTATTTGGACGAACATGAACAAAGAGCTGTGGTTGCTCATGAATTAGGTCATATCGTTCATAACGATTTCATACTGATGACTGTGGTTTTCGCGATTCCTTTAATTCTATTGACTATTGCTAGATGGTCTTATTATGCAGTACGATTTTCGGGTTTAAAAAGATCAAGGGATGACGACGCAGGAAGTTACATTGCTTTAGCATTGATTGCCGTTGCTATAGTGTCTTATATAAGTTATTATATAGGATTTTTAATATCTTTATTCGTAAGTCGAATCCGAGAATACTTTGCAGATCAACACGCAGCCGAATTAACTGAAAACCCAAATTTATTATCAACTGCGTTAATAAAGATTGCGTATGGATTACTAGCAACCGGAACAGAAGCAGAAATTAAACAACAACAGAAATCCAAGGTAAGAGCGCTTAGAGGCTTAGGTATTTTTGATCCGAAGAAAGCGGCTACTGTAGCAGTGCAAACCATGGATGTGAACGGCCAAGTTTCAAAGAAAGTAGTTGAGGCTGCCGCGGGGTGGGACCTATTCAATCCATGGGCAAAATATTTTCAGACGTTTAGTACACATCCATTAACCGCAAAAAGAATTCAACGATTGAACGAACAATGCCCAATTTACAGAGTTCCAGTAGAATACGACCTTTCAGGAGCAAGAGCAATCAAGGA
>JAGXOB010000388.1 GCA_019894735.1 Promethearchaeota archaeon
GTCAGATGTGTATAAGAGACAGGGAAAAAAGCGGATTTTATTGATATTTTAGATTTATTTTTTTAGTTTTAGTTTTAAAATTTCAATGGAAAATTACCTCTCTTTCTATTTAATGACTATAAGCCCCCATTGTTAATTTTTTTCCAATATAGTGAACATGCTCTTATTAGAACCCCAATCTATATTAAAATTAACAAAAAAAAATAAATGAGAATAAAAATGAGTGATACAAAAAACCCCCCAACATATAAAGAAATTAATTGGGTAATTATGGGGATATGGATCGTCGCATTGATAATTATGTGGCCTATTTATGGGATAAACGCTCCAAACTTAGCGCTCTTTATCATATCACTTGTAATTACAATTGCGGGTCCAGCGTTAAATTATGGACTACTATGGTACAAGATTCGTAAAACTAAAAAAGAATAAAAAGGAGTGATGAAAAAATGACAATTTCAGAAGAAACTGATCTGAGAAAAGGAAGTTCTAATAATACAGCAATTGAGATTCAAAATTTAAAAAAACATTTCGATGACATAAAGGCTGTTCAGGATCTTTCTTTTAAAATAAATAAAGGTGAAATATTTGGTTTATTAGGACCAAATGGTGCGGGGAAGACTACAACTATTAAAATGATGATTGGTCTATTAAAACCTACAAGCGGTGAAATTTATGTGGGGGGCTATAATGTAAGGAAGGATCTTAATAAGATCAAGGAAATGATCGGTGTTTGCCCCCAGCATGCAGCTATCTATAAGTTTCTTTCAGGACGAGAAAACATTGAGCTTTATGGAAATCTCCATGCAATAGATAAAAAAGTGCTAAAAGAGCGAACCGATGAACTTTTAGAAGCAGTAAATTTTACCGAACAAAGCAAGCGAAAAGCAAAGAAATATAGCGGGGGAATGCTGCGTCAGATTAATATGCTGATGGCCTTAATTAGTGACCCAGATATTTTATTTCTTGATGAACCTACAGTGGGCATGGATGCACGAGTACGTCGAAAAACTTGGGAATTTATCTCTTCTCTCAAGGAGAAAGGAAAAACCGTTGTTTTAACAA
>JAGXOB010000038.1 GCA_019894735.1 Promethearchaeota archaeon
ATCTAGCACCCAGATCTAGCATTGCTGCACCATTATTTATCATATTCTTGATCGCTAATTCTAATTTTTTTGCACTATCGTATATAGAACCTTTATAGAATGATTCGGGACTCAAATTTATTACTCCCATAACGATAGTAGGATAATTGTCGCCAATTTCTAAGGAATTGTAAAACTTTGCATATATTTCATCCATGATCAACGATATTTTAAAAAAAGTATATCAAATAAGTTTAATTCTTTTTATTATAATGGAGTTATTTGCACTGAAACTTCCTTTGATTAAACAACGAGACCCCCTCCTTGATATAATTATATCAGAATTAGAAGAACAAGGAAAATCGCTAAAAGAAGGTGACATCGTCGTTATTGCAGAAAAAGTTGTTGCAACCTCCCAAGGAAGAGTAGTTAATTTATCCGATGTAAAAAAAATTTCTCAAGAAGCCAAAGATCTTTCTGAACTTTACGATATGGACGAAAGATATGTAGAACTAATAATAAGAGAGGCTTCAATGATCTTAGGCGGAATGACGCATGTCATATTAGCGAAAGTGAATGACTTTTTAATCGCTAATGCGGGAATAGATCATTCTAATGCGGGACCTAATAAGGTCGTATTACTCCCAAACAACTTAAAGAAAGTAGTTTGGGAATTTCGCGCAATTTTAAAAAAGAAATACAACCTAAATGATTTTGGAGTAATTATTGCGGACTCAAGGGTTCAGCCTCTTAGGAAGGGAACGATAGGAATTGCTATTGCAACGGCAGGATTTGAGCCAATAGAAGATTTAATAGGGCATCCCGATCTTTTCAATCGCCCTATGGAAATTACAACGAGGGCTGTAGCAGATGATTTAGCGAGCGCCGCACAATTTTTACTGAGTGAAGCAGATCAAAGAACACCAGTTGTAGTAATTAGGGGGAGTAATGTAGAATTCTCTGAAAATCCTTTAACAACTCCGGAAATGGCACCTGAAGAATGCCTTTATATGAATATATTTTCTAAATACTTACTGAAACATACGAAAAAAACCGATTAAGAATCACCCTCGACAAAAACGGTAAATTTATTTCTACTACTCATTAAATACTCTGTTTTTTATTTAAATAAAAAAATTTGAAACTATTTTAAAAATTAGAGAATTTTGAATTCTAACGTAAATTTTAACTATTTCTAAAAACTTTATTATAAGATTATCTGAATAGAGCAATAGGTAAAGATCTTTAATATAAATCCCCTAATTTGCTTAAACTAAGACCTTATCTATCTTCTTATTCATTTTTAACCGTATCTATAGTTATATTTGTATCACTTATTTAAGATCATGAATAATTGAAAACAGAACGTTTAAATACTTGATAATACATTGTAGATACTTAGAAACTCTGATTAAAATCAATTTGAGTTAAAACAAAAAATAAAAAGATTTGTTAAAGGATGTGTGTAGATGATATGGTAGAACATTTAAAAGGTAAAGATGAAGAAGAATGGGAAGATGATGATGACGAGGGCGACGACGAAGAAGAATGGGACGATGATGATGAAGACACTCTAAGTTTCTATAATTAAACAAAGCACTATCATATACCACTAAGATTTTACTAATTTTTTTTGATCTATTTTTTTTTTAATTTTTTTTTTAAATTAAATTTAATTTTTGAAATAAACCAGTTATCAATATAGGTAAGGCAATTGTAGCGTCACACCAAACGCTCACATACTTAGATTCTGAAGAATATTTTCCCCATGATTTTGATTCAGAAATGGTACATCCAGATAAGCCCCCATCATATTCGGTAGCAGTGTGTATTCTAACAGAATATTTATAACCTTTTGTTTTCATTTTTTTTATTTGGTCTAATAAAGGAAAAATCTGTTGAGCCCAATTTCTTGGAACGCCACCACCGATTATTAGAGTTCCATGCTCTTCAAACTTTTTTATAATTTCGCCGAATTTCATGATATCGCCAAGGATATCAAATTTAAATTCGTAATCTTCTTTTAAAGAATAGACAATTAAATCTAAAGCTAATTCAGAATCAGATAAAGCCGGAACAAAAATGGGAATATTATTTTTTGCTGCTATTGATAAAATACACCGTTTACTAATATTTTCACCCAGCTTTTTCAAGAATTCTGAAGGTGTTATATCTATTGATTTCTCTTGAAATATTTTCTTAATAATTAATAAGATTTCTTTTTCTGTTTTCAAATAACTTTCTTCTGGCAGGAAAACATCGTAAATCCGGTTTATTCTATGTCTATAGAGTTCATTATCATCAACATTAGAATTTCCTACATAATGACCTACATCTGTAAAGACATCAACTAAATCATGGATAACATTTGCACCAGTACTTACAATAACATCTATGAGATTTCTCTCTAGTAAAGCACATATAATTTCTCCCATTCCCGCAGGAACCATTGCTCCAGATAATGTTAAAACTGTTAGGATATTCTTTGAAGACACCATGTTATATAATACATCCAGAGCTTTACCGAGATTTCTGCCCTGAAATCCACAATATTTTAAGGATTTTAATACATCTTCTACACTTTTAATTTGATAAACATTGAAAGGAGATATTTTTTCAGTTAAAAAATCATCATTTGGCATATTAGGCATAGAATAATAATATCTTCCAAATTTTTTAAACAAAACTAAATCATATAGTTAGAAATATTTTAAATATGTTTTGAGGTGATTAACTTTTACCTTCTCTTAGATCTCAATTATCTTAGAAAATCTACTTTCGCATTCATGAAATAGGATAAATTTGATTGAATCAGTCTTTTGCTTTTACAATTCTATATTGTGCTTAAAATAAATTTAAATATAAATAAGAGTTTTTATATATTAATTAATTGTTATAATAGCTTTATCATTAGAATATGTCACTTGTTCCCAAGAAGGTATTTTTTGTATCTGGTAAAGGATTTCATAAAATCAAATTAGCAGCTTTTGAACAAGCACTTAGAGATGCGGGTATTGAGAAATATAATTTAGTGAGTGTGTCTTCAATCCTACCGCCTTTTTGTATTGAAATACTGAAAGAGGACGGTTTAAAACAATTACACCCGGGTCAAATTGTTCATTGTGTGCTTGCAAGAGAAGAATCGAATGAGTATAATCGGCTTATCGCCTCATCAATCGGAGTGGCAAAACCCGCAGATAAGGGGCAATATGGCTACTTAAGTGAATATCACGCTTACGGAAAGAAACCTGAAACGGTAGCTGACACGGCTGAGGATTTAGCAGCAGAAATGCTTGCATCAACCCTTGGAATACCATTTGATCCCGATCAAAATTATGATGAAAAAAAAGAAGTATATAAAATGGGTGGCAAAATAGTAGAAACTAAAAGTATAACTATCCATACTATAGTTAAAGAAGAGAATGAATGGGCATGTACTATAGCAGCCGCTATCTTTATTGTTTAGAATATTTAATTCTCAAATTGTCTTTTTCACTTGTTTTTTGTTTTAAAAGCTTAAACTAATAACGAATCTCTTTTGATTAGTTACTTTTCTGAGTAGAAAATTAAGTATATATTTTCATCTTTATTTATTTAATTAGGTATCATGAACGAATTAAAATACATAACGATTGAAGAAGCTATTAAAACAAAACCTCAGATTGTAAATTTGAGAGGCTGGGTATATCGAGAACGCAAAAGTAATAAATTCGTGTTTCTAGTGCTTAGAGACGAGTCTGATATCATCCAGTGCGTTATTTCTAAAAGTAAAAACGCTGAACTTTTTGAAAAGGCTGAAAAATTGACGATTGAATCTTCCGTAAAAGTTTCGGGTGAATTGAAAGAAGATGTAAGAGCTCCCAGCGGATTTGAAGTTTCTGTATCGGAGCTAGAAATTGTACAGATCGCCGATCCGTTCCCAATTACTGAACACCAATCTCCGGAGCTTTTATATGATAATCGGCACTTGTGGATAAGATCAAGAAAACTCAACGCAGTTTTAAAAGTTCGACATACTGTAGTTGGAGCAATTCATGAATTTTTTAGAAGTAGGGGTTATTACGAATTTGATGCGCCCATTTTTCAACCAAGTCAATCTGAAGGAGGTGCTACACTTTTCGAGGTTAAATATTTTGATGATATTATGTATCTTAGTCAAACTTGGCAGTTGTACGCTGAGGCTGGAATATTCTCTCTGGGAAAGATATATAATATGGGACCAACATTCCGAGCTGAGAAGTCAAAAACATCGAGACATTTAGCAGAATTTTGGATGGCAGAAATGGAAGCCGCTTGGATGGAACTTGATGAACTTACGGAAGTTGCTAAGGATGAAATTAGATTTATTGTACAGGAAGTTTTAAACCGCAACAAAAAAGAACTTGAAATATTAGAGAGAGACATTAAGTTACTCGAACATTACGCAGTAGCAGAATATCCTACTATTAAATACTCCGAAGCATTAGAAATCTTAAATAACAAATACGAGATGAATGTTCCATGGGGGAAAGACCTAAGAACTATAGAAGAAGCAAAAATTGCTGATCATTTTAAAGTCCCAGTGATTGTAACGCACTATCCGACCGAAATAATGGGATTTTATAAACCTCCAAGCGATGAAAATCCAAAAGAAGCTCTTTGTTTTGATGCTTTAGCTCCAGAAGGATTCTGTGAGATTATAGGAGGATCCCAAAGGAGTCTACTCGTTGACGATATGAAAAAACGATTAGAAGCAGACGGCGAAGACTCTGAGAATTATGATTGGTACTTTGCACTGAGAAGTTATGGCAGTGTTCCTCACTCAGGTTACGGTTTAGGTGTAGAGCGTGTTGTTCAATGGATATGCGGTTTAGATAATATTAAGGACGCAATTCCCTTTCCCCGGACTTTAACAAGGAAGTCTCCGTGAGTAGGCTCCAGATAAGGGCAAAGAGAGTCCCTCTACTTATCAGAGTGTCTTACTCCTCAACTCACATATGGGGAGCGCTTAAAAGAAAGAATTTCAAGTATGTTTCTCTTCAATTAAGTATCTAATCTCTTCAAATGGGACTTTTTTTCCTAAATAAATCCACTTATTTTTAAACCATTTATCATATCATCCACAATAAATTCAAAAATTGTCTCATTCCAATATTTTGAATTTGGCATCAAAGTTTTGCAATATTTGCTTGTTATAGTCTTTATTGAAGGATTTTCATTATACCATTCAATTAAAGAGCTCTTTACTTTAAAGTATAGATCTTCCATTTCGTCTAATATTTGCTCAAAATGGTTATCTTTCCATACTCCAAAATGAGCTAAAGAGATGGAGCTTAGACTATTCTTAATATTTCGTAATTTTTGAAATGATTTAAGGAGCTCGTTTTCATGAAAGTCCGGAGGCATGAGGGGAATATAAAAAGCGTCTGGATCTAATCGCATACTGACTGCATCTCCAATAAATATATTTCTATTTGATTTATCAAATAACGCAATAGAATCCATAGTATGTCCAAAAAAATTCATGACTTCTAGTTCCAATCCATTTAAATCGATTATATCACCTTCTTTCAATGGAGTAATCCCTCCTTCAAAAGGAAAAGCAGTATGATCCCCTAATCCTTCAACCATTTTATCCGGATGTCTTAAATTATCAACAGCATTTTCGGAAGCTAATACTTCTACATCTAGGTCTTTCATTAGTTTATTCAATTTTGAAAGCCCCTGAGCATGATCCCAATGGGAATGAGTTAATAAAATCTTATGAATAGGATAAAGACCGAAATCTTTGAGTTTTTTTATGTTTGTACGCGCTTTTAATGCATCTCCAGTGTCAATCATTAGTCGCATACCATCGTTTTCAATAATATAAATCGAAAGAAGTTTGGGTACTCCCATTGGCATTCCATCTATAAGATAATAATTGTCACTAAACTTACCTTCAGAATTTATTATTACTATTTAAATCACCTTCCACTTTAGTGTTAAAATTTTTTATGCTAAATTAATAAAGAAAAGAGTTTGTTTTGGATTTAAATTTTAGCATGGAAATAGTAAAATGAATTGAATTAAAAATGAGTAAAGTTTTTAGTTTTCCAGAATTTATAAGTTTGAAAAATAAGGATTATCTGTTTTTAATTGATTCTCTTTTAGTGGTTTGGTGTCAATGAAGCTCTATGAACACATGGGACATGAATTAATCGAAAAGATTAAGGATAGAGACATTAAGATACAAGATATTCTTGAATCATGTTCCAGGAGAATTGATGAAGTTGAGTCTCGACTACACTCATTTGTTAATCTCGATAAAGAAAAGAGTTCGAAAAAAGCAAAAAAATATGATGAACTTTTAAAGAAGGGAAAAAAAATAGGAAATCTCTTTGGTTTACCCTTAGCAAATAAGGACCTTATTTGTATTAAAGATTTCCCTACTACTTGTTGCTCAAAAATTTTACAGAATTATCGCCCTCCTTATAACGCTTCAGTAATTGAGAGATTATTCGAGACTGAAAATGCGATTCATGTTGGAAATACAAACATGGATGAATTTGCGATGGGAGGATCTACAGAAAATAGTTGTTATGGTCCTACTTATAATCCTTGGGATTTATCTAGAGTCCCAGGAGGATCGAGTGGAGGATCTGCTGCTGCAGTTGCTTCAGGGCAATCGATCTTTGCGTTAGGAAGCGATACGGGAGGAAGTATAAGATGTCCTGCGGCTTTTTGTGGAGTTGTAGGGCTGAAACCTACTTATGGTAGAGTATCACGCTATGGATTAGTTGCTTTTGCAAATTCACTAGATCAAATAGGTCCAATAACGAAATGTGTTTATGATTCAGCTTTAATCCTTGAAATCATATCAGGTAAAGACCCATTAGATTCTACCTCAGTAAATAATACTGTAGATAAGTATACGGAAGAAATTAATAAACCGGTTGATAAAAAAGTTCTCGGAATTCCAAAAGAATTTTTTGGAGAAGGAATCGAGAAGGGAGTAAAAAGTTCTATAAATAAATCGATCGAGAAATTAGAAAGTTTAGGAGCTACTACAGTTGAGGTTTCAATTCCACATCTAGAATACACTATTGCTACATATTATTTATTATGCATGTGCGAAGCGAGCTCGAATTTAGCTAGATATGACGGATTGCGGTATGGAAAAGTAAGCGATGATCCTTCCAGTGATGTATACAGTGCGTTTAGTAGAACCAGAGGAGCTAATTTTGGTCCTGAAGTAAGAAGAAGAATCTTTTTAGGGACTTATGCCTTATCAGCCGGCTACTATGATATGTTCTATATTAAAGCTTTGAAAGTTAGATCTTTGATTAGAAATGATTTTGTTGAAGCATTTAAGAAATGTGATTCTCTTGTCTGCCCAACCATGCCTTCAACAGCATTTAAGGTTGGATCATTAATTGAAGACCCACTTGAAATGTATACGCAAGATATATTGACATGTTCTATTAATTTAGCGGGAATCCCAGCACTTTCAATCCCGTGTGGTTTCGATAGTAATAATTTACCAATTGGTTTTCAGATTATTGGGGATTACTTTGATGAGAAAGGCATTCTTAACATTGGTTACCAGCTAGAACAAGAATTAGGTATCTATCGAAAAACTCCCTCATTAAAAACTGGAGGTAAATAATCTGAGTAGTCAAGACAATATGGTAATAATTGGATTAGAAGTCCACATTCAATTAACCAATCTTAAAACAAAACTGTTTTGTAGTTGTAGTAATGATTATCGGAAAGCAGATCCTAATACTTACGTGTGTCCAATTTGTCTTGGTTTACCGGGTTCACTTCCGGTAGTAAATAGGAAAACTGTGGATTTTGCCACTAGGTTAGCGTTGGTTTTAGAGTGTGATATTAACCACCAATTTTGGTTTTTTAGAAAGAATTATCACTATCCAGACTTACCTAAAGGGTTTCAAATTAGCCAGTACAATAAAGCGGGAGGGAAAGCTTTCGCAGATGGAGGTAAAATTACGGTTAGATTAAATAATTATAAAAAAGATGTTATTTTAAACCGGATTCATCTCGAAGAGGATCCTGCTCGTTTGGTTCATAAGGGTAGTATAGTTTCTTCGCCATTTACTCTAGTAGACTATAATCGTTCAGGTGTGTGTCTTATTGAAATTGTTACTGAGCCTGTAATTAGTTCACCAGAGGAGGCGCGAGAATTTTTAAAACAATTAAAATCTATTGTTCAATATACGGGGATTTCAAATCTGGAACTGGAAGGTTCAGTTAGAGTTGATGCTAATATATCTATAAAAGGTCATGAACGTAGCGAAGTAAAAAATATTAACAGTTTTAGAGAAGTTGAACGAGCGTTAAGGCACGAAATTGTAAGACAGAAAAACGCAATTAAAAGAGGAAAGATAATGATTCAAGAGACGAGACATTGGGACGATAAAAGAAAAATTACAATCTCACTACGATCAAAAGAATTTGAAGAAGATTATAGATATTTTCCTGAACAAGATTTAGTTCCAATAGAAATTGATGACAAATTTATTGAGAGCGTAAAAGAAAATCTTCCAGAAATGCCAAATGAAAGAGCTTATAGACTTCGTAGAGAATATATGCTCACTGAATTCGACTCTGAGAATTTAGTTTTAGATAAACGCATTGCTGACTTTTACGAAGAAGGTGCTAACGCAGATCCCTCCTTTGGCTCTTCAGAATATAAGCAATACTGTAATTGGCTAATGAATAATATATCTGGTTGGCTAAATGAGCATAATACAACAATTGAGAAAACAAAAATCACACCTAAACATTTAGAAGATTTAATCAAATACATAAGAGAAGGAAAAATAACTACAAAAATCGCAAAGAGTTTTGTAGATGATTTAATGCAAGGAAAATCTGTTTCACGAATTATTAAAGAGCGGGGCAAAACGCGCCTTTCTGACGAAATTCTCATTGAAAAACATTGTAAAGAAGTGATTGAAGAAAACCCGCAGATTGTTGAAGATTATCTTAAAAATCCAAAAGCTTTGGAGGCTTTAATTGGAAAAGTTATGGCGAAAACTAGAGGGCAAGCCGATCCTTCGATAACAAGAGAATTAATGTTGGGATTACTGAAAAAATAATTAAAAAGTAGAGAAATTGCTATCTTTCTTATAGATGTTCTCGAAGAACTTCTACTGCTGCACCTAATTTTAGATTAATGATGCCAAGTTGTGCGTCACTAGTAGCAATTATTGTTAAAATATTTCCTTTAATCTCGCTAAATAATATTCTTCCTTTAGCACTTTCAATTATAGCGTTGTAAAACTGCCCTTGCTCAAGTTCTTTCGTTGCTCTCTGAGACGCTTTCAGAATAAGAGTAACCATAGCAGCGACTGCTTCTGGATCAACCCAACCTGGTAAGGCACTACCTTTAATCAATCCGAATTTCTCGATAATTGCTGCCCCATGGACTCCTTTTATCGACTTAAGACTTTCCAGAACTTCCTGAATCCTTACTTCACTCATTCAACTCATCTTAAATTTTGTATTTAGAATTATTAGAATAATCTTGTTAGTGTTATTTAAGATTTAATATTATTTAAGTATAGAAATATTGAGTTTGTAAAAAAATTTTAAATAAAGGATATTAGTAAATATTCATTTTGCTAATTCAAATTTATAACTTATGTAGTATTGATAATTGAGGATATTGAAATGAATGATTTCGAAAAAATGACGATTTCTGCCCAAAAAGCAATGATTCATGTATTAAAATTGGATAAAGAAGATGATGTCTTAATTATAACTGATAAACATACCAAAAGAGAAGGTGAAGCTTTTTACACAGCAGCCATCGAGTATGGAAGCACAGCATATTTATATTTTTTACCTGAAAATAACCGTCCATTATTAGAAATACCCTCCGAATTAAGCAACTTGATTGAGGGAAAAACTATAGTTCTTAATGTTTTTAAAGGAATGGCTGAGGAAACTCCTTTTCGGGTTAAATTGATTGATAACATTCTTACTACTAAATCAGTTCGAGTTGGTCATTGTCCTGGGATTACTAAATCGATGATGATTGAAGGTCCAATGAATATTGATTATAGTGAAATGGTAATTGCAGCAAACAAGTTGATTAATAGTTTTAAAAACGCTAAACAAGTACACATCACTGCACCGGGAGGAACTGATATTATATTGTGTATCAAAGATAGAGGATTTTCAACAGATACTCAACTTATTGATGGATCGCACATCGCTAATTTACCGTGTGGCGAAATATGGTGTGGTCCCGTAGAAACCAAGGGCAACGGTTTAATAGTATGCGATGGCTCCATTGGTGATATAGGTAATGTGAGAAAACCATTAAAAATTTTTCTTGAAGAAGGTAAAATTATTAAAATTGAAAGTGAAGATCAAAAATTAGTAGAGGATATTGAAAAACTAATCAACATAGATGAAGAAGCTAGAATTCTCGGAGAATTAGGAATAGGTCTTAACCCAGGCGCTAAATTAACGGGTAATTTACTCGAGGATGAAAAAGCCCTTAAGACTGCCCATATTGCTTTTGGGAACAATGAAGATATGGAAGGAGGGCAGAATAAATCAAAAACCCATAGAGATTTCTTATTTAATAAACCAACAATGAAAGTTATTTTCAAAGATGGCTCATCAAAAATTTTATTAAAAGAAGGAGAAATCCTTTAATTTCGATTCTTTTTAATTCACAATTATGAAAAAATCTCAAAATAAAAAATATTAACGAGCCTACATTTGGATAAATCATGTTTAGACAAGCAATCAAAAGCGTTAAGGCAAACCAGGATTTATTAATTGATGTTAGCGATCAGATTTGGGAATTCGCGGAGTTAGGATTGGAAGAATTTAAATCGTCAAAACTCTTAACAAAAACTCTAAATGAAGCTGGTTTTTCTGTAAAATCGGATGTTGCAGATATGCCAACAGCTTTTTACGCGGACTATGGGAAAGGGAAGCCGGTTATTGGAATACTCGGAGAATATGACGCTCTCCCGGGCCTTAGCCAAAAAGCTCAGCCTTTTAAAGAGGCTTTAAATGACGGCGCGCCGGGTCATGGTTGTGGTCATAATCTTTTAGGTGTAGCTTCGCTAGGAGCAGTATTATCAGTTAAGGAAGCAATTGATTTGGGTGATGTAAATGGAACAATTCGCTTTTATGGTTGCCCTGCTGAGGAAATATTTAATTCGAAAGGTTATATGATACGAGAAGGATTATTCGAGGATGTAGATATTGCAATGACATGGCATCCTGGAAACTTCAATATGTTGAATTTGATGAGTTCTCAAGCAATGAATTCAGTAAAATTTAAATTTCACGGTCGTTCTGCTCATGCTGCTGGAGACCCTCAAAACGGAAGGAGCGCATTAGATGCTGTTGAGTTAATGAATGTTGGGGCTAATTATATGAGGGAACATATGATTTCTGATGCCCGATTACATTATGTTATAACTCATGGGGGGGATGTTCCTAATGTTGTTCCAGCTGAAGCAGAAGTGCATTATTTTGTGCGAGCTCCAGAACGGCATCAAGTCGAAGAATTATACGCTAGACTAATTAACGTAGCAAAAGGGGCGACTTTAATGACTGAAACAACAATGGAAATCGATTTTATAAGCGGTATGTATAATACAATGTATACTAAAGTGGTTAGCGATGTAATCTCCAATTCAATGAAAATAGTAGGGCCACCGAGATTCAATAAAGACGATATGGTCTTTGCAAACGAGCTTCAAAAATCGATACCGAAAAGTTCCATTGAAGGTTATTATAGAATGATCCCTCCTGATATGAAAGAAATGGCAACAGCGATTTTCAGCCAACCATTAAATAAAATAATCGTACCTCCTTTGGGAAAAGGTAAAGTGATGCCTGGGTCAACAGATGTAGCAGAAGTATCTTGGAAATTACCGCTTGGAGAATTTGGAACAGCTTGCGAAGTCATGGGATCTCCAGGACACTCGTGGCAAAACGCCGCAACTTCTGGAATGAGTATTGGACACAAGGGGATGTTAACAGCAGCAAAAATACTAGCAGTATCAGCTCTCGATTTTATGAAAAATCCCGATTTAGTAGAGAAAGCACAGAAAGAACATTCTCAGGTACATAAAGATAAACCATATGAATCTCCCCTTCCTGAAGGATTAAAACCACCACATCACAGGTTAAAACATTAAGTTTTTAGTTATTTTTTCTCTTTATTTTTCTTTCAAATTGAAATAAGTTAGAATAAAAATTGGACTCTCTAAGAGATTAATATCTTATACCACTTTTTTTAGTAAGAAAAATGAATATGGTGGAAAAGATATGAGTAAAGTAATAAAATGGCAGTATTCGGACTTATTTGAACCAAGAAGAGAGAAGTTAGTGAATCTACTTCTTAGTGAGATTATTTTTTTAAAAAGTCATTTGAAGAAAGTAACCTTAAATGAAAAAACGGGAAGTATTGAAATTGCTTTAAATAAGTTAGATTACCTATTAAACACTCTAAAAAATAATGACACGGAATTATCTGATAAAGATTTTGATAAAGTTGTACTAATCATCTATCAAATATTTCGAGAGATCGTAAACAAATTAGAGTGTTAATTTAAAACAAAAAATTAAAAAAAATAGAAAGAAATTTTTGCTACATTTTAATTAATGAACCAATTGCATCCATTAAGGATTCTTTCTTTGGAGCACCTTTCATCAATTCTGATTTAACTCTTTCAGCTAGAATTTGTGGTGTAAAAGGTTTTCCCCCGTTATCAATCTGGTTATATGTATGCCAGCCTTGGTATGCGAAAACCCTATCTGCAACTACACGAAATACTTCACCATTAATTTTTTTTGCCTGATCTGAAGCTAAGTATACAACCATTGGAGCAACATTTGCAGGATCAAAAACATCAAACCCAGCACCATCCAGTTTGTTCATTATTTCAACCATATTTGGAGTCGCATCAGTTGTGAGCCGTGTTCTAGCAACTGGAACGATACAGTTAACTGTGGCATATTTTTTTAATTCCATTGAAGCAATAACGGTAAAGGCAGCAATTCCTGCTTTTGCAGCGCCATAATTGGTTTGACCCATGTTTCCTAGTAATCCCGCATCAGAAGCAGTATTGATTACTCTGCCGAAGTTTTTGAGGTCCGGATCTGCTTTTCCAATTTCTCTAAAATAGGCGGCTACATGACGAGTCATATTAAATGTACCTTTTAGGTGTACTGCAATAACTCCATCAAATTCTTCTTCGGACATATTAAAGAGCATGCGATCTCTAAGGATACCTGCATTGTTCACAACAATATCTAATTTTCCAAATTCGGAAACAGCCTGATCTATCATTGCTTTTGCTTTGTTAAAATCAGTGACTGAATCGTAGTTACCGACCGCTTTAACGCCAAGTTTTTTACATTCATCAGCAACTATATCAGCTACTTTAGCTTCTGCCCCTTTCCCATCAAAGCCAGCACCTAAATCATTTATCACTAAATTGCATCCTTCTTTTGCCATTAATAACGCTTCTTCTCTTCCTAAGCCTCGACCAGCGCCAGTTACAATGGCAACCTTTCCATCTAACATTCCCATTTCTTATCACTTATAAAATTTAAAGATTGAATTTTTAATATGTTAAAATCAATTACAAAGTTAAAAAGTTTTAAGAATTTGAGATAATTCAATTAACTACCGTATACACCATATTAAAGCAAAAAGTAGAAGAGTTCTTTGGAAACCATAACCCATAACCTCGTTGCTGTAGTTATTCAAATCTTATGCTTTACTTTTTTAATTTTTCCTTGGAATCTTATTTTTACTATTGTTTTTGCATTTATTTCTCATATAATTGTTGATGGTATTGCGGTGATTACCTACCACACTCCTGATGTTCAGAAAGGAGATAAATTTTGGCTTATATGGCACTACTTCATATATGCTATATCTTTGTTCTCGATAGTGATTTTTTTTATTCCTTATTGGTTAAGCATGCTTTTTGCTAATATTATAGATGTATGGGATTGGTTTATTTTACGACCAATTCAAAAGAAAATAAGAGTCAATAAACCGGAATCTAAATGGGGAGATAAGTATTACTTCCATCAAATCGTTGATTGGGTGAGGGAAAAGTTATTTTTTTGGCTTCCTGAAAGAATTTATAAAAAATCTGGGATAATTATTGAAATTTTATTGATCTGTGGATTGTCTTTAATTATTATAACTTTACTAGTATTAGTGGCTTAAATAGTATTAATTTAAAAACTAGGATCGATAAATCTCTAGTAATAATACAAATCTAAAAAAGTGAGATGGTATTCCATGAAATTAAGCGAAGATATGAAAAAAAATATAAAAGAGCGATTAGATTATAACGACGAAGAATTGAAGCTCTTTCTTGATAATCCCAAAAATATCGAAATACTTACCAAATCGTTACCATTATTAAACAAAACCATAATCATTGAAGTAATCGAATCGAAAGG
Organism: Promethearchaeota archaeon; assembly: GCA_019894735.1. The sequence goes on from JAGXOB010000038.1 coordinate 14,425, forward strand.
ATGTAATAGCCAACACAAAATAGGAGATAAGATTTATTTTGATGGAACGGGGAACTTGCTTACGAAGTTAAGCCCAAAAAGAATATGTATGTCCGCTTTATCGGTTTTAGATTCATTGATTAACTCAGCACTCGAATTGATGTATGTTGGAGCAGATCCAAACGAAATGCGTTTTAATAGAGTTGGTTGTCTTGATATTGGATTAGAATGTGGTGGTTGGGGTAGGATTGTAATGGAACTAAAAGTAATTGATAGAAATAAAGTTAATTAATACAATCTTTTATTCCACGAAATTCTTTAAAATAATAAAGATGACTTGTGCATTGACAATCACTTGATCCAAAATTCTTAATGTAATTATCTGAAGCTTTATAAACTTCTTTAGAAATAATGCATTCCAATCGAATTATTGTGGATATTAAGTATATCTCGGTTATTAAGCAAAATTTACTTGCTAATAAATAATCTACGTGCCAGAACAGGTTTTTATTGTTAGACACCGAGAGGTGTCTTTTAATTCTATTTTCTAACGTAGTAGAACCTTTGTTTCCCATAGCAGAACCAATGTATAAATAATAACCTTTGATGAAATCGAGTATTCCTAATGATCCGATTTTTATTTTAGAATTTTCCAGTAAATGAATTACAATTATGTAAGTTCCTTTCATTTATTTACAAGCGCTCTTATGATCGTGATAACATCCATCACAGAAACTTTCGTCACAATGACTACAAATATTAGCACAGTTATCACAAATCTGATTTCTACATTCATAACAATCGTAAAGTCGATCATTGGGATTTTCTCCGCAATTTTCACAAATTACTTCTTTAGTTGGCATAACCATAAATAAAATAATATACTAAAAAAAAACCATTATTTCCCCCTAAATAATCAAAACCTACACTATTTAGAGTAAATTGTACAATCAAGATTCAAAAGTCCATTCAAAGTTTATTAATGGAAACTAATTATAGTTTCTTAATCTAACTATATATTAGCTAAAACCCGAAATAAAATCGGGGGGAGGTGGCGAAATTAATGGTAGAAAGTAAAAATAAAATAAATTATGAATTAGATCAATCTTTATTTGAAGTTTTAAAGGACAACCTTAGCGATGAGGTAAAATCAGAGCGAGTTCAGTTTTCTTTCAAAGAAGAGGAATCGGATCAGGTTGATAAAGAACGATCACTTAAAAGATGGAAAAAATCAGAAGGATACTATTATTTAAATCCTGAAAAATTCCGATTTGGTTTGAAAGATTTATAAAAATTACAAAAAGGAGGTAAAAAATTATGGAACAAGTGCTTTTAAAGAAACCAGAACTAGAATTAAAACTTGAAGTAGTAGTTTTAGAGGAAGTTCCGGTTAAGCATGATTTACTTGAAGAAGCGAAACCACAGGAAGAACAGAAACCAGTTAAAAAAGCGTTATTAAAATTACTAAAGAAAGGCAAATATAACGCAAAATATCTGGAAGAGTTAGTTTCCCCGGATGCCGCGAAAAGAAATGTTCACTACAGGAATTACGGATACCTCTAAATCTAAAAAAAAATTTTTTTTAATTATTTATAAAAATATTAATAGTTATAGAATCCCTTTTTTGATTTTCGTCCAATATGATTATCTTTAACCATTTCATTTAACAGTGGACTTGGTTGATATTGTTGTCCAAATTTTTCTGTCAGATATTCTCCTATATGAAGATAAATATCATTTCCTACTAAATCGGAAAGTTCTAATGGTCCCATCGGAAAATTAAATGCTAGTTTAACAGCAGTATCTATATCTTCTGTGCTAGCGATGCCTTCTCTCTTCATATTTATTGCTTCGTTGCATAAAACATAAATGAGCCTAGTTGTTATAAAACCAGGGGAATCTTTCACGGTTACAACAGTTTTATTTAAACTTTTAGAAAAATTCTTAGCTTTTTCTAGGATTTCATTTGATGTGTTCTTTCCTTTAATTAATTCTATCAATTTCATGACGGGTGCAGGATTAAAAAAGTGAATACCTACGATTCTCTCTTGATTTTTTGATTTCAAGGCCATTTCGGTAACACTTAAAGAAGACGTATTAGTAGCTAGGATGACTTCAATATCGCATTTCTCATCTAAATCAGATAGCAGCTGTTGTTTTAAACCCATATCTTCAAACACAGCCTCGATTACAATGTGAGCATCCTTTATCGCTTCATCTCTGTTAGTATATAGTTTTATCCTATTAAGGATGTCCTTTGCTTCCTCATTTGAGATTTTTCCTTTTGTTACAAAGAATCTATTTAAGTTCTTAGCCATACTAGCTTTCGCTTTTTCTAAAATTTCTTCGTTTAAATCAACTAAACTTACATTATATCCATGTGTGGCTGCTAATTGTGCGATTCCTGAGCCCATGGCTCCGGCACCTATAATACATACGTTTTTAATCTCCAATTCCCTCACTTCTCCCTAAATTTCATGAAGTCTGCTTTACGTTTTTCAACAAACGCATTTTTTCCTTCCACTGCTTCCTCGGTACCATAATAGAGAGATAACCCTCCCACACCTAATTGTGTGATACCGTGAGTTCCATCTGTTTCAGCGAGGAACGCAAATTTCAACATTTTTAAAGCAGTTGGACTTTTTTCTAGTATTTCTTGACACCAAATCTCAATTTCTTTATCCAATTGTTCATATGGTACAACAGCATTCACTAAACCCATTTCCAACGCTTGTTGAGCTGTGTATCTTCGACAAAGAAACCAAATTTCTTTTGCTCGTTTCATTCCAACTGCACGCATTAAATCACCAGTCCCGTAACCAGGATCAAAGGAACCAACCCGTGGACCTGCTTGCCCAAGTTGAGCGTGTTCTGCTGCAATACTGAGATCACATGCAACATGCCAGACATGTCCACCTCCAATTGCGTATCCATTTACTCGAGCGATAACTGGTTTGGGTAGAGTGCGAATCAAACGAGTGACATGCTGCCAGCCAACCTCTAAGGGCAACATATAATCTCCCTTGTAGCCTCCCTTCTCGCGAGTGGTTTGATCACCACCAGTACAAAAAGCTTTTTCTCCAGCGCCAGTAAATACAACAACACCTATTTCATTATCCAAACACCGATTAAATGCGTCGATTAGTTCATGGACTGTTCTTTGAGTGCAAGCATTGTAGCGTTGAGGTCGATTGATGGTTATACGAGCTATACCATCTTTCTTTTCAAATATTATATCTTCATAATCCAATATATCTCATCTCTACATAAATTAATTTTCAATTTGATAATTAATCAATAAGAATGTTCTTGAAATATTTAACAATTCCTAATTAAGACCTACTTTAAAAACAGTTAGGGAGCCTAATAATATCAAAACTCTTAAATTAAGCGCTTTAAAGATTTGAATAATAATCGATTTGAAGAGCTCTTAGCTGTTAAAATTTCCTAGTCAGTATATTATCAAAATGGTTATCAAAAGATAAGAGATAATCAGCATTAATTTTCTGATATAAATATATTAATGAAGCATCAGCAAAACTAAGCAATCTTTTAGGGGTAACATATTTCTTACATATTTCAATGATATTTACGAATTCATCCTGAGTACTTTGAATAACCTGGAAAAAATTGTCTTTTCCAAAGAATAAGTTGATATATTGCTCTAAAAAGGATAGATTTCCGCGAGAACGGTAAATAGCTAATGTGAAAGTTTCATTCAAGATAAAATTATTTGTGAAATATTTTGAATTTTCTTTTTGAATTTCGTTTAAAAGTTCATATGCTCTCTGATGATATTGATCTTTCCTAGATTTTAAAGCAAACAAAAAATTAGTGTCTAAAATTATGATCACGGTAATTTCCCCATTAAATTTTAAAGTATAGTTTTAAGATTTCAGAGTTTATAAATTACCTCGTCATCAGATTTCTCTGAATGATAAAGAGGCGCATCACTCGCACTTTCTTTAAGTTTTTCTATGAAATCATTAGTTAATGTTGGTTTATCTATGTTTTCTATAAAAAATTCGTTGAGTCTATTATATGTAAACTCAATACTTTTATCTAACAGTTCCTGCTGAGACATCTTTTTTCCTAACTTTAGAGTGATTTCTGCTTGAAGTTTTTCGAGTAAGCTTTTATTGTTCAATTTTACATTAGCCATAAGAACCAATAGAAAATTCTACTTTTTATATTTTTCTACTTCTAAAATAAAGTCCATAACACTCGCTTAAGGATCTTGAATTTCTAGATTTATAATTACTTTAAATAAATGCTTTAAAGGTATAAAAATCTACAAAATTGTTAAGAATTCACATCGTGAAACTTCTGTTTCACGAAAATCTGAGCTAGTTTAAAGTCGATTCTACCTATAGATTCATGAGTTGTTGATTGAGTTCCTTAATGAAATCCTCGACTTTCGACATTTTTATCCTGATCAAACCCCTGAAAACCCGCTTGGTCACTACAGTACAGTTAATCAAAAGGATGTTTTGATTGACGAATTAAAGAGTGATGTTGTAAACATATTCATCCCTAGAAAACGGTATTCTTATTGAGAACCTATATTTTGCTTTACTTCTCGTACCATGGCTTGTCCATTATTATTGATTTCCGATACCATTTCTCTTAAAATTTCGGTAACTTCAATACCCTTTAATTCACTGGAAATATAG